>NZ_MNRT01000022.1:570-115277 GCF_001916075.1 Clostridium sp. 29_15 | reverse complement strand
ACCACTAATTACATAATATAAACTGAATAATTTTTCTAAAAAACAAAAAAGAGGTCGTCTACATAAATGATTTAAAAATCATTTATGAGACGTCCCCTTAATGACCGCAGCCACCTCCGCAAGAACCGCATCCACCTGCAACTTCGATAACTGGTTTAAGAGATAATCCTCTTCCATCATTTTCTTCAGAAGAAAGTAATTTAAATCCACCAAATTCATCAACTAATTTGCTTTCAGCTATGAAAGTTATATCATTCATTGTTTCAACAACATCATTTTCATTTGCTTCGTCAACAGTTATATTAAAAGCTGGACCACTGCATCCAAAACCTGCTAAGTTTATTCTAATACTATATTTTTCCACTTCATTTTCATCTAAGAAAGCTTTAAATTCTTTATATGCTTCTTCGCTTACTAAAAACTTATTCATATTATCACCTCAAAAATATTTTTCCAAATTATATTCATAGTATACCATATTACTCGGAAATAGCAAGGAATTTTTAAAAGGAGTATATGAGAGTAAAGGACATTTTTACAAAATTATAAATTATATTGAAAATTAAACAAATTAACAATATAATAAACCTATGTATATTGGCTAAAAATGTTGCTAAGAAAGGAATTGTTTGATTTGAAGCCCTTTAATGATAGTTATGTTTTAGAAAAAATAGATGAATATAGCAAAATAATTTCACCAGCTAAGGTTGGTAGCTATGAAATAAAAGCAATTGATGGATTAAAAGGAATAATACAAGGCTATTTATATGCTAAAGAAGGAGAAGTTAATAAGCCTATATTAGAACTTCATGGACCAGAGCATATATGGATGAGACTTACTCCTTTAGAAGTAGAAGGTGCGTATTTTTCAATAAAGAGAGCTCATGGAAAAGTGGGTGTAGTTGGCTTAGGGTTAGGCTATACTGTTTGGGAAATGGCTAAGAAAGAAAATGTTAGTGAAGTAACTGTTTATGAAATAAGCCAGGAAGTAATTGATTTGTATAATAAGAATTTTGCTGACAATCCTAAAATAAAAATAATTCAAGGCGATGCCTATACTGCAGAAAAAGATAAATTTGATTTCTTTTATGCAGATATATATGAATACAAATTAACTTCACAAGTAGTAGATGATTATGAGAAGTTTAATAGGCTTCATGAAATAGAGGAATATGCTTTCTTTGGTATGGAACATTTCTTATTAAGCTGTAAATATGAAGAAATCGTATGGGTTTACATACCTGAAAGTTGGATGGAAATGAGTAAGGATGCTTACAGAGCATTAGGTGAAGCAGGATACCTTTCTTATTATACTGCATTAGATGAAGAATTAGTAAGTCAAGTACTTGCTAAATTTAAACCAGTGCTAGAAGAGCTTAGTTAATGATGGATTATGAATTAAGGAAAAAACTCAGTTTAGGCTGAGTTTTTTTTATTTCTTAATAATCAAATAAAAAAAGAGTGATTAGGCACTCTTTTTTATTTTACTACTATATTAACAAGTCTTCCTTTGATTACTATGACTTTAACAATATTTTTACCTTCTGTAGCAGCAAGTATATTTTCATCAGTTAAAGCAGCTGCTTTAATTCCTTCTTCATCTAAATCAGTAGATACATTAATCTTAGATTTAATTTTTCCGTTTACTTGGATAGCTATTTCTACTTCATCTTTAACAAGAGCATTTGGGTCAAATATTGGCCAAGCTTCGTTAAATACTGAGTATTCACCAGTTAATAGATTCCATTGTTCTTCAGCAAAGTGAGGAGCAAATGGTGCTAAAGTCTTGATGAAGTCTTTGCATACAGTCTTTAAGAAGTCTAAGTTCTTAGTTTCTTCTTGAAGATATTTAGAAAATGCATTAACAAATTCCATCATTCTTGCTATAGCAGTATTGAATTGCATCTTATCAGCATCTTCAGTAACACCTTTAATTGCGTTGTTTAACCAGAAGTTTAATTCTTTTTCAGTTTTATCAATAGTGATTTTATTGTTTTCTCCATTAGCAATAGCTTCTCTAGCTAAATCTAAGTATCTTTCAATTCTATCTACGAATCTAGCAACAGATTTAATTCCATCATCACTCCAAGCTCCACCTTCTGTGTAAGCAAAACCAAACATTAAGTACATTCTAAATACGTCAGCACCGTATTCTTTAATGTAGTCATCTGGAGAAATAGTATTTCCTTTAGATTTTGACATCTTTAATCCATCTGGTCCTAAAATTAAACCTTGGTGAGTTAAGCTCTTAAATGGTTCGTCAAAGCTTAAGTATCCCATATCTCTTAAAGCTTTAGTGATAAATCTAGCATATAGTAAGTGCATGCAAGCATGTTCAGGTCCACCAACATATTTGTCAACTGGTAGCATTTTGTCTACTAAGTCCTTATCGAAAGCTTTTTCTGAGTTTTTGTTATCTACATATCTCATTTGGTACCATGAAGAACATACGAAAGTATCTAATGTATCGCATTCTCTTTTAGCTGGTTTACCACAGCATGGGCAAGTAGTATTGATGAATGATTCACATTTAGCCAGTGGAGATTTTCCATCAGGTGCAAATTGAACATCATATGGTAATTGTACTGGAAGATCTTTTTCTGGAACTGGTACAGTACCACAGTCTTCACAGTAAATCATAGGGATTGGGGCTCCCCAGTATCTTTGTCTAGAAACTAGCCAGTCTCTTAATCTATAATTAACTTTTGATTCACCTAATTTATTTTCTGCTAATTTAGCAACGATTTTTTCTTTAGCTTCTTCAGTAGTTAAACCATCAAATTGTCCAGAGTTAACAAGTACTCCGTATTCACAGTATGGAAGTTCAACTTCTTCACCTTTTTTGTTAGTGATAACTCTTTCTATTGGTAAGTTAAATTTAGTTGCAAAAGCAAAGTCTCTTTCATCGTGAGCTGGAACAGCCATAACAGCACCAGTACCATAAGTAGCAAGTACGTAATCACCAACCCATACAGGTACTTCTTTACCGTTTATAGGGTTTATTGCATATGAACCAGTGAATACACCAGTTTTTTCTCTTGAAAGAGATTGTCTTTCTATATCAGATTGCTTTTTAGCAGCTTCTTTGTATTCTTCAACGGCAGTTTTGTTTTCTGCAGTAGTTAGTTCATCTACTAATGGATTTTCAGGTGCTAAAACAACATAAGTTACACCATTTAATGTATCAACTCTTGTTGTAAATACATCAAAGCTAGTTGCTGAATTTTTAACTTTGAAAGTAACTTGTGCACCAGTAGATTTTCCTATCCAGTGTTTTTGCATAGCAACAGTTTTTTCTGGCCAATCTAAAGTATCTAATTTTTCTAATAACTCATCAGCATATTCAGTTATTTTAAAGAACCATTGAGTTAAGTCTTTTTTAGTTACTTCAGTAGAACATCTTTCACAATATCCTTCATGAACTTGTTCATTAGCTAAAACTGTATTACATGATGGACACCAATTTACAGGGGCTTTCTTTCTGTAGGCTAATCCCTTTTCGTAAAGCTTTAAGAATATCCATTGAGTCCATTTGTAGTATTCAGGAGTACATGTGATAACTTCATTTTCCCAGTTAAACATAGCTCCCATAGCTTTTAATTGATCTTCCATAGTCTTGATATTTTTTTCGGTAGAATCCCATGGATGAATTCCTGTTTTAATAGCAAAGTTTTCAGCTGGTAGACCAAAGGCATCAAATCCCATTGGTTGGAATACATTGTATCCTTGCATCTTCTTTAATCTTGCCCATGAATCAACTGGACCATAATTGAACCAGTGACCAGCATGTAATTGACTTCCAGATGGGTAAGAGAACATTTCTAAAACATATAATTTTTCTCCTTCTTTATTAGGATTAAATTTATAAAGTTCAGTTTCTTCCCATTTCTTTTGCCATTTTTTATCAATAGCAGTTCCATAGTTACTCATTTTAAAATCCTCCCTAGGTTAATTGATAATTGAAAATTGATTATGGATAATTGAGGTAAAAATTCCTCAGGAGTTTCATACATAATTCTAACTTTTCAATTATCTGCTTTTAATTAAATAAAAAAGCTTCCATCTCTATATTTAAGAGACGAAAGCTATTATTTCGCGGTACCACTCTTATTAGAAAATCAAAAAAAGATTTTCTCACTCGAAATCGTTAACGGGAATCCCGTACTTGCTTTTGACAAGTAAGTTCCAAGACAAGTTCCTATAATGTAAACACTGTTTTACACCTTCCAACAGTTCTCTTAAGATTACAAGGTTATAGTACTACTTCTTTTCAACACTTTATACTATATTATTTGTTTTTTATTATATAGTAATTAAGAAAGTTAGTCAATAATAGTGATAAAGCCTTTTTATAGGAATTTCAATATATGATATAATATGTTTATTACATACCAATATAGTATATAATTTAAGAAAAATTTAAAAAAAGAATATACTATATTATATATTTTTTAATATATGGTAAATATTGTTTTGTAGAAGGGGTTAAATAAGGGTATAATCGTAAATAGTTTATGAACATTAATATTTTGTAAAAATAATGCTCTTGTATAAGTGAAAAATTCTTGTAAATACTAAATTAGAGAGATAAGAATAAACTAACTGATGAAAGAAAAGGAGATTTTTATGGCAATTTTAAATAGCATTATAGGTATTTTATTTATATTTGCAGTGGCATACTTATTATCAAATAATAAGAAGCGTATAAAATGGAGAACCATAATAATTGGATTTTTAATTCAATTTGGATTTGCATTAGCCGTTTTAAAGTGGAGTGTAGGTAAGTATGTTTTAAGCAAGGTTGCTCTTGGAGTACAATCAGTTATCGATTATGCTCAAGAAGGTATTAGTTTTGTATTTGGTTCACTAGCTAATGATGGAAGTATATTTTTTGTTAATGTATTATGTGTAATAATATTTATATCCGCAGTTGTTTCTATACTTTACTATTTAGGAATAATGCAGTTTGTTATTAGAGTTATAGGGGGAGCTTTATCTAGGCTTTTAGGAACTTCCCAATTAGAAACAATATCTTCATCAGCAAATATTTTCTTAGGTCAAACAGAGGCGCCACTTTTAATTAAACCTTATGTTTCAAAGCTTACAGAATCTGAATTGTTTGCAGTAATGGTTGGTGGATTAGCATCAGTTTCAGGTTCAATATTAGTAGGATATTCAATGCTTGGAATTCCAATAGAATACTTAATTTCAGCAGCATTTATGGCAGCACCAGCTGGTCTTATAATAGCAAAAATTCTTTGTCCAGAAACAGAGCATGATAAGGTTCAAAATGAAGTTGAAATGATTAAAGATAATTCAGCAAATGTTGTTGATGCAGCATCAAAGGGTGCAATTGATGGGTTAGGTCTAGTTCTTAACATAGCAGCTATCATTTTAGCATTCGTTGCAGTTATAGCATTAATTAACGGTTTAATTGGTTGGATTGGAGGCTGGTTCGGTGTATCTGACTTAAGCTTACAAGGAATATTAGGATGGATATTCTCACCAGTAGCAGCGATAATAGGTGTTCCGTGGGGAGAAGCTGTAACAGCAGGATCATTAATAGGTCAAAAATTAATATTAAATGAATTTGTTGCATTTAGTAATATGGCACCTTTATTACCAGAATTATCAGCAAAGACTACAGCAATAGTAACATTTGCTTTATGTGGATTTGCTAATATTTCTTCTATTGCTATTTTAATAGGTGGTATAGGTGGAATGGCTCCAAATAGAAAAGCTGACATAGCAAGATTGGGATGGAAAGCTGTTTTAGGTGGAACATTAGCAAACCTTCTAAGTGCTACAATTGCAGGACTTCTTTTAACTATATAGTATAAAAAATCACATGGCAAAAGATCAATGTCATTAAGTTAATAAAATTACGTTAGTAATTGCTAAAGAGTATGATATAAAAAAAGTATCATGCTCTTTTTTTCTAAAAGTTTTGATTTTTGTATTTTTAATTTTATAGGCTATAATATTATGGAGAGGAGTTGAAAAGTTATATGAATACTGTTTTAGTAGTAGATGATGATAAGGAAATAGTTGATGCAATTGAAATATATTTAAAAAATGAGGGAATTGGTGTTATTAAAGCATATGATGGTATACAAGCTATTCAGGCATTGATGGAAAATGAAATACATTTAATATTGATGGATATTATGATGCCTAAGATGGATGGATTACGAACTACTATGAGGATTAGGGAGGAAAAAAATATTCCAATAATATTAATATCAGCAAAATCAGAAGATACTGATAAGGTATTAGGTTTAAATATGGGAGCTGATGATTATATTACTAAACCTTTTAATCCTTTAGAATTAATTGCTAGAGTAAAATCACAATTAAGAAGATATATGACTTTAGGAAATTACGTTAATGTTTCTAAAGAAGATGAAAAGGTAATAAAGTCCAGTGGATTAGAAATCAATTTGGAAAGTAAAGAAGTATTCGTTGAAGGTGAGTCTATAAGGGTTACAGCAACAGAGTTTGGTATATTAGAGCTATTATTAAAAAATAAGGGAAGAGTATTTTCTATTGATGAAATATATGAAAATGTATGGAAAGAACCAAGCTATAATGCTGAAAATACAGTTGCAGTACATATACGAAGGATTAGAGAAAAGATAGAAATCAATCCTAAAGAACCCAAATATTTAAAGGTGGTGTGGGGAATTGGTTACAAAATTGAAAAGTATGAATAAGAAATTTTTTAACTATTTCTTATATATTCTTATATTCATCTTTTTATCAATGTCGATTTTGTCAGGAGTTGAAGTGATTAACAACTATGATTTAACACTGCCAGAGAGGATTTATGTTGATTCATATCTAGCACAGGAAATAGATGATTATATAGGAATGGCGCTAGATTATGCTATTTATTATAAAAATGATGAATATGTTAATGATATAAACAATATAAACCAATATGAAATTGATAGTTATAAACAAAAAATAGAAAAAAAGATTGAAAGCCAATATCAAAATATCAAAAGTATAAGAGAAAGTTCGCAAGGTTTTCATGATTATAGTTATGATGAGCAACAGGCTATATTAAATGAAGAAAGAAAGAAGATAGAAGAGAAATATGCATATGATGAAGCCAGTTTACTTGAAGAAATTTTAGAAAGTAAAAAGACGGCATATGAAAATCTAAAAGTTCAGCTAAGTGCTTATAATAATATTGATTTTGCAGCTTTTGATATACTTAGTAATAGCTGGATTACTAAAAAAAAAGCAGATGAAGATTTGATAAAAGATACAAAATACTATTCTATAAGAAAGATTACCACTAATGATGGTGTTACTGAAAATGTATATATATCAGGAAAAAAATCTACTAATTCTCATATAGTAAATAGAATTAAAAGAAATTCTTCAGGATATTATACCAGTGGAAATTACGTATCATCATATATACAAAATCAATCATCCAAATATTATTATTTAAATAATTATAGTATAGAACTATATGTATGGATACCAAAAGTTTTGCAGAAGGGAGATTCTATATATAGTGCTTATAAATCTATTGAAGAGATAGGACATGTTATAGGTATTAAGATAATAGTATGTTTGGTATCAGTAGCTATATTAGCATTACTATTATATTTAAAAAAGAAAGAAAATAGCAGGATGCATGAAGTTGATATATTAATAGATAAATTAAAGAAATATCCACTTGAATATAAGTTGGGAGGCTTATTGTTAGCATACATAGCATATAAGCTAATATTTAATAGTTATTATAATAAAATACTTGGTGAAGGAAGATATTTAATTAGCTTTACTTATAGGAATATACTTATATTATCTATTATTTTAATTTTATTATATGTAACAGTAGAGACGTTAATAGTAAGCTATTCTGAGGGAGCAATTTTTGAAAATACTATTAGTAAAACCATATATTATACAACAAAAGATATAATTAAAAGAGGATCGTTCATAAAGAATATCTTTATAATTGGAATTATGTATATATCTACAGTAGTTATATTATTGTTGGTAGGTATATTTAATAATGGAAGGTTATTATGGCCATGTTTTATAGTAGGCTTTTTAATAAGTTTTGCTCTGCTTATCAAATTAATAAAAAGCATGGTATATTTAGATAAAATAATGCTTGGGGCAAAGGATGCAGCCAGCGGAGAATTAACCTATAAGATTGAGGAAAGAGGAAAAGGATACTTATCTAACTTGGCACATGATATCAATAATATTAAAGAGGGCTTAAGAAAGTCTTTAAAGAATGAAATGAAGAGTGAAAAGATGAAAAGTGAGCTTATAACTAATGTCTCTCATGATTTAAAGACTCCGTTGACCTCAATTATAAATTACATTGATTTATTAAAGCGAGAACCTATAGAACCAGAAAGTGCAAGAGATTATATTGCTGTTCTAGACAGTAAATCTCAAAGGCTAAAAGCGCTAATAGAAGATTTGTTTGAAGCTTCTAAAGCTGCAAGTGGTGAAATGGAGCTTCATTTGGCTAAAATAGATATAGTGCAGCTTCTAAGACAGACTTTAGGTGAGTTCGATGAAAAACTCATTGAGAGTTTATTAGAGATTAGAACTAATTTCCCAGAAGAAAAAGTTTATGTTAATGGAGATGGAAGAAGATTATTTAGAGTCTTTGAAAATTTAATTTCCAACATAACCAAATATTCTTTAAGAGGGACAAGGGTATATATTGATATTATTAAGGATGAAAAAAATGCCATTATTGTAATGAAGAATATCTCATCTTATGAACTAAACTTTGATGCTGGGGAAATAACAAATAGATTTAAACGTGGAGATGAAGCAAGGACTACAGAAGGATCTGGTCTTGGGCTTGCTATTGCTAAAAGTATAGTAGAGCTTCATGGCGGAGAACTGAATATAGAAATTGATGGAGACTTGTTTAAATCAATTATAAAAATGGAATTATATCAAGAGAATAATTAATAGAAAGAATCAAATAGCATTGTTATTTGGTGCTTTTAATTTATTTAAAGGAGTTAATAGAAGAAAGAAGTAACTAATGATTAAAAATATAACTATTCTTATCTAATTGATAATTAATATCATATAGAGAGGCTATAAAGCTTTTAGTAGTGCTAGTTGAAAGGTATTCTCAATTAGAAAAAAATTTAAAAAATTTTTAAAAAAGGGCTTGTAATTAATAATAATTATTATATAATAATAAGTGTAAGGTTACTTACAAGAAACAGAAGAGTAATTATTCAAAGTAGATATATAAATTTAAAAATATATAAAAGATTTTAGGAGGAATAAAATTATGAAGAAATTTGTATGTATAGTATGTGGATATATTCATGAAGGAGAAGCTGCACCAGCAGAATGTCCAGTTTGTCACGTAGGAGCTGATAAGTTCAAAGAACAAACAGGAGAAATGACTTGGGCTGCAGAACACGAAGTAGGAGCTGCACAAGGAGCTTCAGAAGACATAATGGCTGATTTAAGAGCAAACTTTGAAGGAGAATGCTGTGAAGTTGGTATGTACTTAGCTATGGCAAGAGTTGCTCATAGAGAAGGATATCCAGAAATAGGATTATACTGGGAAAAAGCTGCTTACGAAGAAGCAGAACATGCTGCTAAGTTTGCTGAATTATTAGGAGAAGTTGTTACTAATTCAACTAAGAAAAACTTAGAAATGAGAATTGAAGCTGAAAATGGAGCAACTGAAGGTAAGTTCGATTTAGCTAAGAGAGCTAAAGCTGCTAACTTAGATGCAATTCATGATACAGTTCACGAAATGGCTAGAGACGAAGCTAGACACGGAAAAGCATTCCAAGGATTATTAAACAGATACTTTAAATAAAAAAATAAATGAATATAGAGTTATATCAAATTAATTTGATATAAGATGATGAAAAAGGAATTCTAATTTGAATTCCTTTTTTAATATTAATAAATTTGAGGTTTTATATTCCTTATTAGTATAATATAAATTAATTAAAGTATATAATAAAAATATTATATAAAACCAAATGCTAAGGGGGAATAAAAGTGCAATTTTATATTGCTGTAGCTATATTACTAATGTTAGTTAATATGATATCTGTATTTTCTTTGATTTTTATTGAAAGAAAAGATCCAACTACTACATGGGCTTGGTTATTAATTTTGCTGCTTATTCCTGGAGTAGGATTTATTGTTTATTTACTTTTAGGACAGAATTTAAGTAGACAGAAAATATTTAGAGAAAAGAAAATAATTGATAAGACTAGAGCTGCTGGATTAGAAGAAATGCAGGAGATTCATGGAATAAAGATGGAACTTCAAGATGAATACAGTGATTTAATCTTAATGAATTATAATCAATGTGGATCAATTTACACTACAGGTAATGAAGTGAAAACATATATAAGTGGTGAAAAGAAATTTCAGGATTTAATTAAGGATATTAGGTCAGCTAAAAGCTTTATACATATTGAATACTATATTTTTAGATTTGATGACTTAGGAAAAGCTATTATAGATGAGTTAAAATCAAAGGTGGATGAGGATGTTGAAGTAAGGCTTTTAGTAGATGGAATGGGCTCTAAAAATTTAAAGCAAAAAGAAATAAGATATATTAAGAGTTTAGGAATAAAATTTAGTATCTTTTTTCCAGGGGCATTTCCAAGAATAAATACAAGAATCAACTATAGGAATCATAGAAAAATTGTAATTATTGATGGTGAAATAGGATATGTAGGTGGATTTAATGTAGGAAATGAATATGTTAATAGAGGACATCAATTTAAATTCTGGCGAGATACTCATTTAAAAGTGAAAGGGCAAGCTGTAAATGAGTTAAATAAAAGATTTATTTTAGATTGGGATTATGCTTCTAATGAAAATTTTGATAATATAATAAAATATTTTCCTAAGCCTAAGGAGTATGGACGTGTAGGTATGCAGATAGTATCTTCTGGACCAGATCATATGGATGAATATATAAAAATTGCTTATATGAAAATAATAAATAATGCTAGAAAGTATGTATATATTCAGACACCATATTTAGTTCCTGATGAACCGATTTTGGAAGCTCTAAGAATATCGGCATTATCAGGTGTTGATGTGAGAATTATTGTTCCTGATAAGCCAGATCATTTCTTTATGGAGTGGGTATTAAGTGCTAATATAGCTAACTTAATAGATTATGGGGTGAAAATATATAGATATAATAATGGTTTTATTCATTCCAAAACAATAGTGTCAGATGATATTGTTAGTAGTATAGGAACAGCCAATATGGATAATAGAAGCTTTAGATTGAATTTTGAAGTTAATGCTTTTATATATGATGGAGTAGTGGCTAAGGAACAATCGAAAATATTTTTAAATGATCAAAAATTCTCAACATTTGTAACAAAAGAAGCATATGAAAAAAGAAGTAGGGTATTAAGAATAAAAGAATCTTTAATTAAGCTAGTATCACCTATTCTATAATTTGAAAAGTATTTATAAGAGGTGCCTATAGGTGGTGAAATATAGGAGTAATCTCAGAACATTAGATTATTTTATGTATTTTACTATTTATGATAATATAAAATTATATTTATGTGTATAGATAAATGAATAATTAAGAATGGATAGTTAAAAATTCATTTTTAATTCTTCATTTTAATTTTTATTGAGGTGGCGTTTTTATTGGAATTAAAAATTGATTTAATTAAAAGAAGTTATCCTATCATTATTGAAAAGGGATTAATTAATAATATTCAATATAAAATAAAAGAACTATATAAAGGAAAGAAAATTTTTATCTTAACAGATGATAATGTAAATAATTATTACGGAAATAAAATAGTAAATAGCTTGAAAGCAGAAGGATATGATGTAAGATTAATGGCTCTTGAAGCGGGAGAACATAGTAAGTCCTTTAGTACATTACCTAAAATATACAATGAAATGTTAGATTTTAAATTAACAAGAAGTGATATAGTTATTACTCTAGGTGGTGGAGTAATAGGTGATATTGGAGGATTTGCAGCCTCAACTTACTTGAGAGGAATTAAATTTATTCAAGTGCCTACTTCTCTTTTAGCACAAGTAGATAGTAGTGTTGGTGGAAAGGTAGCTGTTGATTTAGCAAGAGGTAAAAATCTTGTAGGAAGCTTTTATCATCCAATAGCAGTTTTTATTGATCCAGAAGTATTAAATACTCTAAGTGATGAATTCTTTACTGATGGAATGGCTGAAGTAATTAAATATGGATGCATTAAAGATAAGAAGTTTTTTGATTTTTTAAATAGCTTAGATAGTAAAGGAAAGCTTATGGATAATATTGAAGAGATAATTTATACTTGTTGCAACATTAAAAAGCTTACAGTAGAAAGAGATGAAAAAGATAAGGGTGAAAGAATGTTATTAAACTTTGGTCATACACTAGGTCATGCCATAGAACAGTATTATAACTATTCAAAATATACCCATGGAGTAGCTGTAGCTATTGGTATGTATGAAATAACAAAAATAAGCGAAGAAAAGGGTTTTACGAAAAAAGGTTCGGCAGAGAAGATTAAAGAAATACTTAAAAAGAATAAGCTTCCTTATGAAATGGATATCAATATGGGAGAGGTTATTCACAGCATTGAACTAGATAAGAAGAACTTAGGCAATGACCTTAATTTAATTTTACTTAAAGAAATAGGAAATGCAGAAATAGTAAAAAGTAACAAAGGCTATTTTGAAAATTGATAATTTAAATAATGGAGGAATTTTTGTGGCTGATTTAAAAGTAGGAAATATGAGGCTTATGGGGAATGTAAAAGTACCTCCTTCAAAAAGTATGGCTCATAGGGCAATCATTTGTGCAAGTCTTTCTGAGGGAGTCTCTAAAATAGAAAATATTGATTTTTCAGATGATATTATTGCCACTATGGAAGCAATGAAAGCATTGGGAGCTAAGATTTATCAGAATAAAAATTATATAGAGATTCAGGGAATAAATCATAATGAAGATAATAAAGAGTTAAAGATTATTGATTGCAATGAATCAGGTTCAACTTTAAGATTTTTAGTACCAATTTCTTTATTGATTCCAGGAAAAAAGAAGTTTATAGGCCGAGGTAATTTAGGAAAAAGACCATTAAATACATTTTACGAAATATTTGAGCAGGATAATATAGAGTATTCTTTTGAGGAAGGTATTTTAAATCTGCAATTAGAAGGTACCTTAAAAGGAGGAGAATATTATTTAGCTGGAAATATCAGTTCTCAATTTATAACTGGATTATTATTTACCTTACCTTTAATTAATAGGGATTCAAAAATAATAATAACAACAGAAATGGAATCAAAAGGTTATATAGATTTAACATTATCTGCATTAAGGGATTTTGGTATAGAAATAATAAATAATGATTATAAAGAATTTATTATTAAAGGTAATCAGCAATATAAAGCAAGAAATTATAGGATAGAAGGTGATTATTCTCAAGCTACATTTTTCTTAGCGGCAAATTCCATAGGTAATAAAGTGGAAATAGATGATGTGTTGGCAAACTCAGCACAAGGTGATAAGGAAGCTCTTGATATTTTAGCAAGGATGGGAATGTCAATAGAATGGAATAAAAGTAAAAATAGAATTGTTCCAGTAAAAAATATAGGTTTAAAAGCCACTGTAATAGATGGTTCTCAGTGCCCAGATATTATTCCTGTATTATCGGTGGTAGCGGCTTTAGCACAAGGGACTACTAAGATTATAAAGGCTGGTAGGCTTAGAATTAAGGAATGTGATAGATTAAAGGCTGTAGCATCGGAACTTACTAAGCTAGGTGCTAAAATAGAAGAAAAAGAAGATGGGCTTATTATTGAAGGTGTAGAAAGTTTAAAAGGTGGAGTAGAGGTGTGGAGTTGGAAAGATCACAGAATAGCAATGACTTTAGCAATTGCAGCTACAAGATGTGAGGAGCCTATTATATTAAAGGATTATGAATGTATAAGTAAATCATATCCATCATTTTTTGATGATTACAGAAGATTAGGAGGTATAGCAAGTGAGTGGAATGTGGGGAAATAAAATCAAGATATCTATTTTTGGAGAATCTCATGGTAATGCCATAGGAATTAATATAGATGGACTTGAACCAGGTTTTGAAATAAATTTAGATAAAGTATCATCTGAGATGAAAAGAAGAGCTCCTGGTAGGAATAATTTATCAACGCCAAGAAAAGAAGCTGATGAACCAGAGATATTAAGTGGATTTTTTCAGGGAAAGACTACAGGAACTCCTCTTTGTGCCATCATAAGAAATAATAATACTAAGTCTAAGGATTATGGAAAGCTTAAAGATATAATGAGGCCTGGTCATGCTGATTATACAGGGAAGATTAGATATAATGGTTTTAATGATTATCGAGGTGGTGGTCATTTTTCAGGAAGAATAACAGCATCTATTGTTTTTGCAGGAGCAATATGTAAGCAGATATTAGAAGCAAAGGGAATTAAGATAGTGTCTCATATAAAATCTATTGGTACAATTGAAGATAAAAGCTTTTTAGATGAAAAAATTACGGAAGGTTTTATTAATTCATATATGTCAAAAGAGTTACCATTAATAGATGAATTGAAAGAAGAAGCTATGAGAAAAGAGATACTGCTAGCTAAGGAAGAGTTAGATTCAATTGGTGGTACTGTTGAGTGTGCAGTTCTTGGGATAGAGCCTGGAATAGGTAATCCATTTTTTGATTCAGTGGAATCTACTTTAGCACACTTAATGTTTTCTATACCAGCAGTAAAAGGCATTGAATTTGGTAGAGGGTTTGAGCTTACTCAAATGAGAGGAAGTCAGGCTAATGATTCTATGTATTTTTCAGGAGAAAAGGTTTTGACTAAGACCAATAATAATGGTGGTATATTAGGCGGAATAACTAATGGCATGCCAGTTATATTTAAGGTTGCAATAAAGCCTACATCGTCCATATTAAAATCACAAAATACTGTAAATATCAATACAGGGGAAGAAACAGTTTTAGAGGTAAATGGTAGACATGATCCATGTATAGTTCAAAGAGCACTTCCTGTAATAGAAGCAGCAACAGCAATAGGAATTTTAGATTTAATTGAAAATTAAATCTAAGTTAATCATTTCATGGATGTTAGCGGTGGCGTTTAATTGATAGGAAGGGGTATTTCAGTGTTAGATATAGATAAGTTAAGAGATGAAATAGATGATATAGATAAACAGATTATTGAGCTTTTTGAAAAAAGAATGGATGTTGTGTTAAATGTGGCAAAATACAAGATGGAAAGAAATCTTCCAATTTTTAATGGAGCTAGAGAAAATGCTGTTATTGAGAAGAATTTAAAAAGACTTAAAAATAAAGATTATAGTGACTATGCTGAAAAATTTTTAAATGATATGATGACAACCAGTAGAGAACTTCAGCAAAGTATAATGGGGCAATTAAAGATAGGAGTACAAGGTGTAGAAGGATCTTTCAGTGAAGAGGCAAAAATAAGCTATTTTGGTGAAGAAAAAGGTATGGTATTTTATGATGAATTTGAAGATGTATTTGATGCTTTAAAAAATGGTGAGATAGATTATGGTGTATTACCAGTGGAAAACTCATCAACAGGTGCCATTACAGTGGTATATGATTTAATGAAGGATTATGGCTTTTATATTGTAGGAGAACAATGTGTAAAAGTAAGACAAAATTTAATTGGATTAAAGGGTACAAAGATATCAGATATAAAGGAAGTATATTCTCATCCGCAAGGGTTTGCTCAAAGTAGTGAGTTTTTAAAGGAGCATAAAGAATGGATTCAAATACCATATCATAACACAGCTTTAAGTGTAAAGTATGTCTGGGAAACAGGGGAAAAATCAAAAGTAGCTATTGCCAGTGAAAGAGCAGCTAAGAGATATGGACTTGAAGTTGTTAAAGGTAATATCAATGATGAATCAGAAAATACCACTAAGTTTATTGTTATTGGCAAAAATTTAGAATATGATAAATTTTCTAATAGGGTAAGTATAGTATTCTCACTAGAGGATGAAGCTGGAACATTATATAAACTTTTAAGGCATTTTTCAGAAAATAATATAAATCTTAAAAAGATAGAATCAAGACCAATAAGCAACTTGCCATGGAAATATGTATTATATATAGACTTTGAAGGAAATCTTAATAATGCAGAAGTAAAAAATGCAATATCATTAATTCAAGAAAAAAGCAGATACTTTAAATTATTAGGAAATTATAAAAGCAAAGAATAGAAAAAATAAAAAATTAAAAAAGGGGGCATTGTAATGGAATTTTTAGGTGTGTTAGGAGAAAAGCTCCCACATACTTATTCTCCTATAATAAATAAAAGAATAATGGAGCTAATTAATGTGGAAGGAGCTTATAAAAAGTTTGAACTGCCAAGAGGAAATATGCAGAAATTCATTGATGGAGTGAAAACTTTAGATATAAGAGGATTTAATGTAACCATTCCATATAAGGAAGAAGTTATGTCTTTCTTAGATTATATTTCTGATGAAGCAAAGAATATTGGGGCAGTAAATACTGTAGTTAATAAAGATGGAAAGCTTTGGGGTTATAATACTGATTATTTTGGCTTTCATAGTACTTTAAAAATAGCAAATATAGATGTAAAAGGCAAAAGAACGGTTATTTTAGGTAGTGGTGGTGCTAGTAAAGCTATTAGGGAGGTACTTTTAGATGATGGGGCTGAAGAAGTATATATAGTAAGTAGATATCCACAATATAGTTCAGAGAATAGCAAGGATAAAAGAGTTAAGCTTATTAATTATGATGAGTTGGTAAAGCTTAATGGATATTTATTGGTAAATTCTACGCCGGTAGGTATGTATCCAAAAGTAGGTGTATCTGCTGTGGGAGATGAAATTATAGAAAAATTTCAAGCGGTAGTTGATATAGTATATAATCCTACAGAAACAGAAATATTAAGAAGAGCAAGAAGTTTAGGAAAGATTTCAATTGGTGGATTATATATGTTAGTAGGGCAGGCTGTAAAAGCAGAAGAAATCTTTAACCAAATTGAAATAGATAAAGAAATCATAAATATTATTTATAATGAATTGAAGAAAGACTTTTAGTGGGGTAAGTAAATGAATAATAAAGAAAAGAATATAGTCTTAATAGGATTAACAGGCTGTGGAAAGACCACTGTAGGAAAGATGCTTGCACAGAAGATTAATTATGATTTTATAGATATGGATGATTTTATAATTGAGTCCACAGGTAAGACAGTACCTGAACTTTTTGCTGTAAGTGAAGAATATTTTAGAAGTTGTGAAACAAAGGCTTGCAAAGCTTTAAGTAATAAAAGAAAAACAGTAATAGCTTCTGGTGGTGGTGCTGTTAAAAAGCAAGAAAATATGAAAGCATTTCATGATAATTCTATAATAATATTTTTAGATAGACCTGTAGATAATATTGTAGGTGATGTTGAGATAAAAAATAGACCACTTTTGGTAAATGGCCCAAATATTCTTTATAGATTACATGATGAAAGATATGATTTATATAAAAATCAATGTCATTATAGAGTTGAAAATGATAAAACATTAGATGAATTGGTTAATACTATAATTACTATAATTAATAATGAATAAAATAAAAAAAATGAAATGGAAGCTAATTTGTGAGCTTCCATTAATTTTTTCTTGCTAATATGGACATTGCTTTTTGCAAAATTTCATTTTCTTCTTTGATTTTTTCAAAATCTTTCTTTAATTCATGAACTTCTTTTAAGGAATTATCAATATTTATATTAATACAACTAGTACTAGAATCATCAACAAAATTATAATTATTCTTTTTATTATGAAATTCTCTATATTCAGTAGGGGAACAGTTTACTCTGTTAGTAAAAATATTGGTGAAGTGCGTTGGATTATCATATCCAACTTTTCTTGCAATAGATACTAAAGATTCAGTGCTATTTATAAGCATAAGCTTGGCATCGCAAATTCTTAAATCAATGGCATAGTTTATTGGAGAAACACCATATTCTTTAGTAAAAGAATGACTTATATGACCAGTGCTTATATGAAAAACCTCAGAAAGTTTCTTTAAGGTTATTTTTTCAGTATAATGCTCACTTATATATACAAGTACATCTCTTATAAATGAAGAGTGATTATTTTCAGATGATTCTTCTTCATGAGGAATTAAATGATAAAGAGTTGAAGTTAATGAAGTGGCTAAAATATCACAAACACCATGAGAAATAGAATTATTATTTAAGCAAAGATTATATATTTCCTTAAATGTATTTTTTATAAAATCCTCATGAATTCCAGCATTCATTATATGAAATGTTTTATTAGGTAAAAGCATAACATCTTCAGTATTATAAGTAATTTTGTAATTACCTATAATACATGTCCAAGCATCAGCAGGATAATCTTTATCAGAAGTTATGGAATGAAGAACACCTTTTTCCATAATAAGAATTTGACCTTTTTCCAATGTGAATGTATTCATATCTACGGTATACTCAGCTTTTCCATTGGCAATATACACTATTTCAGTAGCATTTTTATGTAAGTGATAATTATATACCCAACCAGGATTATTAAAATTATGACAAAGTCTTAAAAGTTTTGGTTGTTTATTGTCTTCAAATATATTGTTATCTTTTGGTGTAAAGTCATAAGAAAACATAAAAAATACTCTCCTAAATTATTAATTTTCAAGACAATTATATAATTAAACTTCTATATATTACAATAAAATTATAGAAAAAAGCAAGATAATATAGCTTAAAATCATAAAAACCCCTTGAAATCGTAGTTAAATCATTAACAAATAGCAAGATAATTTTTTAACAATATAATATAATTAGTGTTCAAAATTTTAAATTAATAATATAATAACTACATAAGATGACAGAAGAATTATAAAGTAAATTGTTAAAAAATATACATTCAATTGAGAAGGGGAATAAAAATGAAAGAGCAAAATAAATCAATGAAAAGTTTGTATCCAACAGCTTTTGTACTATATTTAAGTTTCTTTGTACATGGTTTTGGTGCAGCAATATTATCACAAAATACTAAATCATTTCAAGCTTTATGGAATACTGATGCAGCAGGAGTACTTTATGTAATATCTGCATTAGGTATAGGAAGATTAATTACATATCCTTTTTCAGGAGCAATTTCAGATAAGTTTGGTAGAAGACTTACTGTTATTATAGGGTGTTTAGTGTATATAGGATTCTTTGGGGGAATATTATTGGCACCAAATACAACAGTAGCTTTCTTTGTGGCAATTCTAGCTGGTGTAGCTAATGGATTCTTAGATTCAGGAGTACTTCCTGCAGTTATGGAAATATTGGTGCAATCATCAGGGCTTGCAAGTATTTTATCAAAGTTATGTATAGCAATAGCACAATATATTTTACCAGTAATGGTTACTTTCTGGGCATCTAATGGATTATGGTTTGGATGGACATTTGTAATTTGTATAGTATTATTAGCAATTATATCATTATTATTAACTAAGCTTCCTTTTGCAACTGTAGGAGAAGCTAAAGCAGAAACAGCAGCAGATGTTGTACAAGTTAAATCTAATTTTTGGATTGAAGGAGTAGCTTTAATTATAATGGGATATACAGCTACAGCAACTTTCCAAGTATTTTTAAATATAAATAAAGATTATGGAATGACATTCTTAAATATGACAGAAGCAGCAGCAGGTAAGATTGGATCAAACTATGCATTAGGTTCAATATTTGCAGTATTACTAAATGTTGTTTTAGTTAAATGGATTAAACCAGTTAGAATGATAGTAGTATATCCAGCATTATCATTAGCAACATTATTATGGATGTATTTTGTACCAAGTCCAATAGTAGCACAAATAGGAGGTTTCCTAATTGGTGCAACATGTGCTGGTGGAGTGTTACAATTTTTAGTTTCTGTAATGTCTGACCTTTTCCCAGCTTCAAAAGCTAAAGCTGTAAGTATGATTATGATAGCAGGTGCATTATGTGCATTCAGTATAACTGCTATAGCAGGAACAGTAACTAGCAAATTTGGTGTTCAATACACATTATTAGTATCAGCAGTATTAGCTGTAGTTAGTATAATAGCATCAATAGTAGTTAATATAAGGTATAATATGTTAATGAATAAATAAAAAAGATTGAAATTTCACTTCCTTATGATAATCTTAAGGAAGTTGAATTTTTAGATAAAACACAAAGTATATATAGACAAAGAGAGGATGAATTATAATGAAAAAAGTAATGTTATTACATGGTGTTAATCATAATATGTTTGGTAAAAGAGATCCAAAGCAATATGGAACAATAACTTTAGATGGAATTAATAAAAAAGTTGATGATTTAGCAAAGGAATTAGATATAGAAGTTACAAACTTCCAAACTAATAATGAAGGTGAATTTGTTGATAAAATTCATGAAGCATATTTAGAAGGATATGATGGAGTTATGTTAAATGCTGGTGCATGGACTCATTACAGCCATGCTATAGGAGATGCACTTAGAATGTTAGAGTGCCCAGTTATTGAATTACACATGTCAAATGTACATGCTAGAGAAGAATTCAGACATCACTCAGTTATATCACCAATAGCTTCAGGAATAATAGTTGGTCTTGGTTCATCAGTTTACACTTTAGGACTAAGAGCTTTTGATGATATATTTAGAGGAAATAATGACTAATTAAATTTATTTAATACTTTTATATTAAGGAGATTAAAGTAATGGAAAAGAGAATTACAGGACATACTGAGTTAATAGGGCTTATGGCTTATCCAATACGTCATTCAAGTTCACCAGCAATGCATAATGCAGCATTTGCTAAATTAGGATTAGATTATGCATACTTAGCATTTGAAGTAGATAATGATTCTTTAGAAGGGGCTGTTCAAGGAATAAGATCTTTAAAATTAGTTGGATCTAATGTTTCTATGCCAAATAAGACAGTTGTACACAAATATTTAGATAAATTATCTCCAGCAGCTGAAATGTGTGGTGCTGTTAATACAATAGTAAATGAAGATGGTGTATTAACTGGTCATATAACAGATGGTACAGGATATATGATGTCTTTAAAAGATAATGGTGTAGATGTTATTGGTAAGAAAATGACAATAGTAGGAGCAGGGGGAGCTGCTACTGCAATAGAAATACAAGCAGCTTTAGATGGAGTTGCAGAAATTTCTATATTTAATAGAAAAGATGAATTTTGGGCAAACGCAGAAGAAACTGTAAGAAAAATCAATGAAAAAACTAATTGTAAAGCACAATTATTTGATTTAGCAGATTTAGATAAGTTAAAAGAAGAAATAGCAAGCAGCTATCTTTTCACTAATGCTACAGGGATGGGAATGAAGCCGTTAGAAGGACAAACTTATATTCCAGATAAATCATTCTTAAGACCAGATCTTATTGTTTCAGATGTTGTTTACTATCCAAGAGAAACTGAATTGTTAAGAATGGCTAAAGAAGTTGGATGTAAAACTATGAATGGTCTTGGTATGATGTTATTCCAAGGAGCTGCAGCATTTAAGATGTGGACAGGAGAAGACATGCCAATAGAATATATGAAAGAAAAACTAGATATTAAATAATAATGTTTAGAAGGGTTGTTATTAAACTGACTTTTTTAGGAAGTTTTTTTTAACAACTCTTTTGTCAATGAATGAAATAATATGGTAATATTACAAAAGAAAAGTAAAGGAGAATAACAGTTATGAAGATAATTAAATGGTTAGATGATAACTTTGAAGAGTTTATTCTAGTTATTCTTTTATTAGCCATGACTTTAATAATGGGTATACAGGTATTTACTAGATATTTATTAGGTAATTCATTAGCTTGGTCGGAAGAAATAACTAGATATTTATTTATATGGTCAGGGTTCATTAGTGTAAGTTATTGCACAAAAAAATGTATATCTATAAAAATAGAACAATTTATATCTATCTTTCCTAAGAGAGGAAAAGCAATGATTAAGTTAGTAAATCATACAATAGAAATAATATTTTTCTTATTTTTAATTCCATATGCTTATATTTATTTAAAATCAGCCGTAGTTAGTGGACAAACAAGTCCTGCTTGTGGTATTCCAATGTATTATATACAGGCTGCACCATTATTTAGTTTTATACTAGTCTCTATAAGGATTATACAAAGATGGATAGAAGAATTAAAATTTATTAGGGAGGTTTAGTATATGATGACAGGGGTTATATTTTTAATATTCTTTATATGTTTGATGATAGCAATACCAATATCAATATCTTTAGGAATTGTATCAATATTACCAGGTATACTAGATTCTTCATTTACAGTAAGTGCTAAGTATATAGTTAGATCTATGTTTGGAGGTTTGGATAGCTTTCCTCTTTTAGCAGTGCCAATGTTTATATTCTCTGGAATATTGATGGCTAGAGGAGGAATATCAAAAAGGCTTTTTAATGTTTTTTCTTATTTTTTAGGAAAATTTACGGCAGGTATTCCATGTGCAGTAATTGTAACCTGCTTATTTTATGGTGCCATATCAGGCTCAGCACCTGCAACAGTAGCAGCTGTTGGAAGTATGACTATTCCGTTTTTGTGTGAACTTGGGTATGATAAAAAATTTGCTACAGCTATTGTTGCAGTGGCAGGAGGGTTAGGGGTTATTATTCCACCTAGTATACCATTTATAATGTATGGGACAACAACAGGAGAATCTGTAAGTGATTTATTTATGGCAGGAATAATTCCAGGAGTAATTATTGCAGCTTTATTAATGATATATTCAATTGTATATTGTAAGAAGTATGGAGAAGATAGAGAAAAAATTAATAAAGTAACAGGTGAATTAAGAAAAAATGGTTTGTTTAAGTTATTAAAGGAAAGCTTTTTTGCTTTATTATCACCTATAATTATTTTAGGATGTATTTATTCAGGAGTGGCTTCACCAACAGAAGCAGCTGTTATATCTGTATTTTATGCATTAATTCTTAGTGTTTTTATATATAAAAGTATTGAGATTAAAGAGATATTTGATGTTTGTGTTGAAACCATAAGGACTTTTGCGCCAATATTATTTATTTTAGCAACATCAGTTGCTTTTTCAAGAGTTTTAACATTAATGCAGGTGCCACAGATTGTAAGTGAATGGATATTAACTAATTTTAGTAATAAAATAATTATATTATTAGTTATAAATTTAGTGTTATTGGCAGTTGGAATGGTTATGGACACCACTCCAGCAATTCTTATATTAACACCTATATTATTACCAATAGTTACCGCTATAGGTGTAAATACAATTCAATTTGGAGTAATTATGATTGTAAATTTAGCTATAGGTTTTATTACACCACCAATAGGAATTAATCTTTTTGTGGCAAGCTCCTTAACTGATGTGCCAGTTATGGATATAGCTAAAAAATCTATTCCTATGATTATTTGTTTCTTAATTGCATTATTATTATTTACATTTATACCATCAATAAGTTTAATGCTGTTATAAAAATGGAGGTATGTCATGAGGAAAAGAAGCAAAAGAAAAATATTATGTTTTTTACTTGGAATGATACTAACTGTATGTTTAACAGGATGCAGTACAGCATCAAAAAATGAACAGGTACAAACATATGCATGGCCAATTGCTACAGCAAGCCCAGAAGACACTGTAACGCAGATATTAGCAGAAAAATTTGCAGAAGAAGTAGATAGGCTTAGTGAAGGAAAAATGCGTATAGAAGTATATTCTAATAGTATATTAGGTGGAGATAGAGAACTTTTAGAAAGTTGCAAGGATGGAGATATCCCCTTTGTAGTTCAAAATACAGCACCACAGGTTTCTTTTATTAAAGAAGCAGCAATATTTGATTTACCTTGTGCATTTTCAGATATCAGTGAAGTTAGAAGCGTAGTTGATAATAAGGAGTTTTTATCAATTATGAAGAAGGCTTATAGAAATTCAGGATATGAACTTATGGGATATGCTGATCAAGGTTTTAGAGTTATGTCTACTAATAAGCTCATAGAAGATATAAGTGATTTTAAGGGCCAAAAGATTAGAACAATGGAAAATACTAATCATATAGAGTTTTGGAAGGCTATAAGAGCAAGTGCTACACCAATGACTTTCAGTGAAGTTTATATAGGACTTCAACAAAATACTATAGATGCACAAGAAAATCCTTATGAAGTAATTGTATCTAATAAATTGTATGAGCAACAGAAATATATTGTTGAAACCAATCATTTAGCACATTTAATATCATTAATAGTTAGTGAAGAGTTTTATAAAGAATTAACTAAAGAGCAAAGGGAAATAATAGATGCTGCATCGGAAGCAGCTATTAAATATGCAAGAGAATCTTCTGATGTAAGAGTATCTGAAAAAATAGATGTTATTAAAGAGAGTGGAACAGAGATAATAAAAGTTTCTGATGAGCTAAGAAATAAAATGCTAAATGCCAGTGAAGAAATTTATAATAGTATTAGAAATATAGTTGGTGGTGAATTAGTGGATTTATATATTGAGAAATAGTTTTTATAAATATTAAAAATATTTATAAAAAGAGAAGATTGAAAAAAGAAAAATTAAATTTTTAACATATAAATTAATAATAAATGCATTAAATTCTAAATGATTAAAAAAATGTAAGAAGAATAATGATAGTAATATCATATAGAAAATATTTATTAAAATATATAAAAAAAATATATTTTAACTTGAAAAAGGGGAGTGGTAAGTTTTAGCTACTCCTATTTTTATTGTTATTATAAGAATAAAATGAAATTGGTAATTTATAGATAAAAATTAGGTGTTAATAAATAATCTATAGAATATATCTATAAATAATGTGCTTAATATCAATTGGAATAGTGATGAAAGGTACAATATAATAAATATAACGTTAAATAATTAACGTGATTAAAATAACAATTATTTCAATGAAGAAATTAATGATTTAGCAATATTTATAAGCAAAGATAATGATAAATAAATTTATAGTTAGGAGATATATATGAATAATTACAAAAACCTTTTAAGTCCTATAACAATTAAACATATGACAGTAAGAAATAGAGTAGCAATGCCTCCTATGGGAACAAATTATGGTGGAGCTATGGGAGATTTTACTGATGAGCATATAACATATTATGAAAAAAGAGCAGAAGGTGGAACAGGTCTTATTATAGTTGAAAATGCTTGTGTAGACTTTCCTTTAGGATCAAACGGTACAACTCAAATAAGATTAGATCATGATAGATATATTCCAAATTTATTTAAATTAACAGAAAGGTTACATAGACAGGGTGCGTCTGTAGCTATTCAAATTAATCATTCAGGTGCTTCAGCAGTTCCAGGTAGAATAGAGGGAAATACTCCAGTATCATCTTCTAATATACCATCAAAAACTGGAGGGGCAGTGCCAAGACCTTTAGAAATAGAAGAAATACATGCAATAGTACATAAATATGCAGAAGCTGCTAAGAGAGCTCAAATTGCAGGTTTTGATGCTGTTGAAATTCATGGTGGACATTCATATTTACTATGTCAATTCTTATCACTTGTGTATAATAAAAGAACTGATGAATTTGGTGGAAGTGTTGAAAATAGAACTAGATTTGCAAGATTAGTTTTAAAAGCTGTAAGAGAAGCTGTAGGACCAATGTTTCCAATAAGTTTTAGATTTAGTGCGGAAGAGTTAGTTGAAGGTGGAAATACATTAGAAGATTCTTTAGAAATGCTAGAATATTTACAAGAAGATGCAGATATTTTAAATGTATCAGCAGCTTTAAATGATTCACTTCAATATCAAATAGATGCTAACTATTTAGAAGATGGATGGCGTTCATACATGGCTAAGGCTGTAAAAGAAAAGTATCCAGAAAAAGTAGTTATAACATCAGGAAATATAAGAAATCCTAAGATTGCTGAAAGAATAATTGAAGAAGGACATGCAGATATGGTGGCTATAGGACGTGGACTTATAGCAGAACCACAATGGGTTAATAAGGTTAAAAGTGGAAGAGAAGATGAATTAAGAAAATGTATATCTTGTAATATTGCTTGTTCAGGACATAGAATTGGATTAAATAGACCTGTAAGATGTACAGTTAATCCAAGTGTAATATTTGGAGATACTCATAAAGAATTAAAAGTAAACAAGGCTACTAATGTGGTAGTTATAGGTGGAGGAACAGCTGGACTTGAAGCAGCTTGTACTGCTGCAGAAGTAGGATGTACTACATTCTTATTTGAAGCTAAGCCATACTTAGGAGGATTAGCAAGAGAAATAGCAAAACTTCCAGCTAAAGATAGAATAAATGATTTCCCAGATTATTTAATAAACAGAGCTAAAAAATTAAAGAATTTATATATATTCACTAATACTACTGCAACGATAGAAGCAATAGAAAATTTAAAACCAGATGTAGTGGTAAATGCTACAGGTTCAAACCCTCTATTACCTCCAATTACTGGATTACACAACGTAGTTGATAAAGAAAATGAAAAAGTAATGTCTATCTTTGGATTTATAAAAAATATTAAAGAATTCGAAGCAATGAAATTAGAAGGTAAGAAGATTGGTGTAATTGGTGGAGGAGCTGTTGGGCTTGATGTTGTTGAATATTTTGCTAATAAAGGTGCTCGTGTAACAATTGTTGAAAGAATGCCAGCAGTAGGAAATGGATTAGATTTTATAAGTAAGATAGATTTCTTATCTATGTTAAAGAAAAAAGAAGTTGACGTAAGAGTTGACACTTCATTATTAGAAGTTAAGCCAAATAGTTTTATTATTAATAAAGATGGTGTAGATGAGGAATTAGAATTTGATTTTGGATTTGTATGTTTAGGAATGAGAGCTTATTCACCATTAATGAATGAATTAGAAGAAAAATTTGCTTCTAATGGAGTAGAAGTTGTTAATATTGGTGATAGTGTAAGAGCTAGAAGAATTATTGAAGGTGTTGATGAAGGTAGAAATATAACAGATACACTAAAGAGAATAGGAAGATTATAAGATATAGTTATAAGCTGATGTAAAATTAATATTTTACATTGGCTTATTTTTATTAATATATAATGGATTAAAAAGTGCTATAATTTCAGATATAATAAATATTTATTTATATTTTATAGGTGGAGAAAAAGATGAATTTAAATTATTTAAGATATTTTAGAGTATTAGCCAAAATGGAGCATTATACTAAAGCTGCAGAAGAGCTAGCAATAACTCAACCCAGTTTAAGTCATGCAATGTCAACTTTAGAAAAAGAACTTGGCACATATCTTTTTGAAAAAGATGGAAGGAATATTAAACTTACTAAATATGGAAAAATATATTATGAATATGTAGAGAGAGCATTAGGAGAATTAGAAGAAGGCGAAAAAAGAATTAAAGAGCTAATAGGTATAGGAACTGGTAGCGTAGAATTGGGATATATATTTACTTTAGGACCTGAATTTGTACCTAAGTTGGTAAATGGCTTTATAAATGAAGAAGGAAATTCAAAAGTTAAATTTACTTTTGGACAAGGAACTACATCCTGTTTATTAAAGGATTTAAAAAGTGAAAAATATGATATAGTATTTTCATCTATAGCTAAAGATGAAGAAGAAATAGAGTTTGCACCTATAATGGAAGAGGAGTTAGTAGTGATAGTAGATAAAGACCATGTTTTGGCCAGTAAGAGTTCGGTAGATTTAGCAGAGATAAGTGAATATCCATTTATTGCTTTTGGTAATAAAAGTGGAATAAGACAGATAATCGATGGATTATTTAAAGCTGTTGATAATAAGCCTAATATCATTTGTGAAGTGGAAGAAAATAATGCCATTGCTGGATTGGTGGAAGTTAAATATGGTATATCAATAGTTCCTAAAATTACAGCACTAAAATACTTTAATGTGAAGATATTGCCAATATCTAATCCACAGCATAAAAGGTATATTTATATGGCTACTTTAAAAAATAAATATCAAAGTCCAACAATGAAGATGTTTAAAAAGTATGTTGAAGAGTTTTGTAGAAAAAATAGTCTTGGATAAAAATATAACTTAAAAAAATTCCTATGCTAAAAAATACATTATATTATGGAAAAATAGGTATTTACTAATGTGAAAATATATAATTAGCATATTTTTTATGCTAAAATATATACAATAATGGTAGAAGAATTTTAGTATGAGACGAAAAATTTAGCTGAAATTATAAAATAGATGTAGTTGGAGGTAAGTATATGATCGTAGTAATGAGGCCCACAGTAAGAGAAGATACTATTAATTTTGTAAAAAGTAATTTAGAGAAATATGGCGTAGAAGTCAATGTATCTAAGGGAGGTACATATTGTATTTTAGGATTAGTAGGAGATTCTTCTAAAATAGATTCAGATAAGATTTTAACTTTTGAAGGCGTAGAAAAAGTATTAAAAGTACAAGATCCATTTAAAAAGGCTAATAGATTATTTAAGCCTGATGACAGTATAATAAATGTAAATGGCACTTTAATTGGTGGAGGAAATCTTGGCGTAATGGCAGGTCCTTGTTCAGTGGAAAGTGAAGAACAAATTTTAGAGATAGCTAGAGCAGTTAAGAACTCAGGGGCTAATTTCTTAAGAGGAGGGGCTTTTAAGCCAAGAACATCACCTTATAGTTTCCAAGGCCTTGAACTTGAAGGGTTAAAACTTTTAGAAATTGCTAAAAAAGAAACAGGGTTAAATATAGTAACAGAAATAATGTCTACAGATTATATTGATGAATTTGTTGATAGAGTTGATGTGATTCAAGTTGGAGCAAGAAATATGCAAAACTTCGATTTATTAAAGCAATTAGGTAAGACTAATAAGCCAATACTTCTTAAGAGAGGAATTGCTGCAACTATTGAAGAATGGTTAATGTCTGCTGAGTATATCATGGCTGGTGGAAATGAGAATGTAATTCTTTGTGAAAGAGGAATAAGAACTTATGAAAATTACACAAGAAATACTTTAGATTTAAGTGCAATTCCTGTAGTGAAAAGATTATCACATTTACCAATAATAGTTGACCCAAGTCATGCTGCTGGATACTGGTATTTAGTTGAGCCTCTTGCTAAGGCTGCCATAGCTGTTGGAGCAGATGGACTTATGATAGAAGTTCATAATAATCCACAATGTGCATTAAGTGACGGACAACAATCAATTAAGCCAGCTGCTTTTGATGAACTTATGAAGAAGGTAAAAGTAATAGCAGAAATGGAAGGGAAAAAACTTGTTTTTTTATGAAGAGAGAGTTTATGAAAATAGTAATAGTAGGGTTAGGGGTTATTGGTGGTAGCTATGCCATGGCATTGAAAAATGCTGGGTATGAAGAGGTTTATGGTATAGATACTAATATTGAAACATTAAAAAAAGCTAAAGAAATAGGCATAATTAAAGAAGGATATGTTGAAGGAAAAGAAGTAATTAAGGAAGCAGATATTATTATTTTAGGCATATATCCTAATTTAATCAAAAGATTTATAGAAGATAATAAGCATAATTTTAAAGATGGAGCTATAATAAATGATGTTACAGGTATTAAGGAATTGTTTATTGATGAAGTATTAAGTATATTGCCAGAAAATATTGATTTTGTCTTTGGTCATCCCATGGCTGGAAGAGAAAAAAAGGGTATAGAATATGCTAGTGATGAGGTTTTTAAAGGAGCTAATTATTTAATTACCATAACTGAAAAGAATAAAGAATCTAACATTGAGATAATAGAAAAGATTGTTTATGATTTAGGATTTAGTCATATTAAGGTGATAACGCCTAAATACCATGATGAAATGATAAGTTTTACCAGTCAGCTTCCTCATGCATTGGCTGTTGCTCTTATTAATAGCGATGAAGAAGGAAGAGATACAGGAAGTTTTATTGGTGATAGCTATAGAGACTTAACGAGAATTGCCAATATTAATGAAGGATTATGGAGTCAATTATTTTTAGGAAATAAGAATAATTTATTAAAATCTATGAAAGCTTTTGAGGTAGAATTCAATAAGATACTTAAATGTATAGAAGATGAAGATAAGGAAGCGTTGGAGAAATTATTTATTAAGTCATCTAAAAGAAGAGAAAAATTATAAAATAAAAAAACTATGGTCTTTCCATAGTTTTTTATATTTTTAGGAGGATATTTGCTTACACTATAGAATATTCAAAGAATCATATAAATATGAAAAAATTTATTTTATCTGCCTGGTGTTGAACTGGTGATTCCTCTTTCTGCTAGAATATCATAAATTGTTTGTGAAGTAGTATCAGCTAGTGTATATCCAAGAGCAGTAACTACTTTTTCTAAGTTTTCAATAGAATCAGTTTCTATTTCAATATAGGGGAAAGGACAAAAGTTCTTATCATTAATATCTATTTCTACAAGAGAATTTTCTAATTTATAACTTTCTCTATATTTTTTTATAGATTCTTTAAGTTCTAAACCTAGGGATAAGAAGATTCTTCTAGACATTTCAGCATCCATAACTATGGTTTCATTTTCCTCCATAACTTTAAATGTATCTTGGCTTAGCATTTTTTTTGTTGTCATAAAGATTGTTTCTTTATTAGTAAGTCTATCAGTTATAGTTCTTATTCTTGCATATCCTTTAGCTTGCAGTAATCTTCCATCAGAAAAATCATAAATCTCATTTACTTGATCTTCTGACTTTACTTTTACACCACCTAGAGCTAATAATTTTGATCTTATATCTTCTACATCAATATCAACAATTCTTGTTTCTAATTCTTTCATAAATTTCTCCTATACTATATAAGTGTTTTAATTTCTAAATCTAATAATCTATTTTTAAGCTCAGTATAATCTATATTTAGCTTAATATCATCAAGATTAACTTGGGCTATTGATTCAATATCAGTTTTTATAGTAGCTAGCTCTTTACTCATGAAAGCAGATTCTTTAGCACATAATTGTATACCAAATACTTCTTCATTTTTTAGCTTTTCTATATCTTCAGCATTAGAAAGTCTTATAGGGAATTTTAATTTTCCTAGCTTTTCTTCAAATAAAGGTTGTAAAGTAGTATCTTCTTCAGTAACTTCATCAAAAATAGCATTATAATTAATTTTATCACCATTTCCTAAGGCAATTACACCATCAGCTAGCATATAAGAAATTGGAGAACGACCAATACCTAAGCTTTCCTTGAAGAATTTCTTAAGTTCTTTTTCTTCTTTAGCACTTAAATTTTCAATTGTTTCATAGATAGCTTCAATAGTTCCATATTCTTGTAGTAGTGGAATAACAGCTTTCTCACCAACGCCTTTTACACCAGGGATATTATCAGAAGTATCTCCACAAAGAGCTTTATATTCAACTATTTGATATGGCTCTAATCCTTTTATATCTTTTAAGGTTGAAAGAGTAAATTCAAAGAAGCCATCAGGTACGTTAAATTCTTGTCTGTTTAAATTTAAATCTTCAAACATCTTATCAGCTTTGCTGCTACCTAGCCATACTCTAGTGTTGCTGTCGACTAATTGAAGATAATCTTCGTCTTTTGTGTGAAGAAAGACAGGAATTTCAGTTTGAAATCTTTTTGCCAGTGAGCCAGCAAAGTCATCAGCTTCATAAACTTCTTCATCATCTCTTCCACTTAAGAATTGAGGTATTATTCCTTGAAGAAGGTTTTGTGTACTAATAAACTGTTCTTTTAATGGATGAGGAGTTGCTTTTCTTGTACCTTTATATGTACCACCAGCAATTTCTTGTCTGAAAGTTTGTCTTGAAACATCCCATACTACAGCTAAGTGAGTAGGTTGGTTTTTCTTAATTAAAGATAAAAGCGTTCTCATGAAAGGAAATACACCGTTAGTATATCTTCCATCAGAAGTTTTCATAAGCCTTTCTAAGGCCTTTTCTTTATCTTCATCAGTCTTGGCCATTAAGTAAGCAGTAGCAGTGGCATAAAAGCTAGTGCTTAGCAAACTGCTACCATCTATAATAAGTAATTTTTCAGTCATAATATACTCCTTATACAATAGTTTTTTTATTATAAGTATAACCTCTATTATAACAAAAAACTATAGTTTAAAAATACTATAGTTTTGTTCCATGTTCCAATATGGACTATTAATTTTAATAATGTTTTAAAAGAATAATATAGATTCTTAATTAATCTACATTCCAATATGGTTCTATATAACTATAATATCAAAAAGCTCTTAAAAATCAAAAAATATAATAAAGAAAATTTATATATATAAATTCTAAATTATGGATTGACAATATAAAATTTTAAATATATCCTTAAAAGAGGAGGTTTAAATATGAAAAGTTGTATGATTTTTGAAATAAAGTTTAATAAATTAAATATTGATTTTCGGAGATACTTTATAAGTTGGATAAAAATGATGCTAACAATATGTAATGAAGGAAAATATTTTGAAGAATATTACAAAAATACTAAATCAAAACCGTTTACATTCGCTATAGCATTTGAGAATCCAAAGTTTAGTAGGGACTATGTTACATTTGATAATAATATAGTGAAAATGTATTTTTCTGTATCTGATGAAAATAGAGCAGGTCTAATATTACAAAATGGATTTTTAAAGATGAAGGGAATTAATTTTAAATTATCAGAAAATAATGAAATGAAACTTGTAAGTGTAAGGAGATTAAATGAAAAATTAATAATGTCAGATAGAGCTTTGTTTAAAACATTATCTGGAAGTTCTGTTGTTGTGCGTGATCATAATAGAAAAACTAATAAAGATAAGTATTTTACTGTGGAAGATGAAAATTATATAAATGAACTAGAAAAAAATATAAAAGTTCAATGTGAAAAAGCGGGCTATACCTTAGAAGATATAAAAAAAATAAAAGTAAATGAAGTTAATGGTCGTAAAATAGTAAGCAAAAATTATGATGTATATATTGATAGTGTATCAGGTGTATTTGATATATCAGCCACGTCGGAAATTTTACAGTATTTATATACTGTAGGTTTAGGTTCCAAACGTTCTGCTGGATATGGAACCATTGATTTAGTATAGAGGGGGAAGAATGTGAAGATAAAGTTAGAGAATCAAAAATTTAATACTTGCTTAGAAACTTCTGACTGGAGATATTCGGCAGCTATTAATGGTTTGGTTGAATACTTTCAGTATTATGAAAAAGATAATGTAGAATATGAAATAAAAAACGATTGTCTTTTTTATAATGAAGAAGATATAAATGAAGAAAGATATTTAGAATTTGCTGAAGATTTTTATAAAGATGATATGCATCATAAAATAATTGAAAATATGCTTCAAAAGGAGGAGTTTTCAGATGCAGATATTAAGGACATAAATGACAAACTTAAAGCAAATACAATATTAAAAAAAGTATTTGGGAAAGTAAAATTTGATGGTAAAAATTCAGATGAAATATTAAATATTATATTAAAAAATAAGAGTGTACTGATTAAAGAAACATTTAAAAATAAAAATAATCTCTATGCAAATTATTGCAATACAAATAGCTTATTTTCTAATGAAGGACAATGTTGTAGGCTTGTAGGATATTATATAGATACAGGGAAAAAAGGAAAATCTATTTCTTATAATTTTAATAAAAATAACTATGTTTATGAAGATGATATAGTCTTTGATTTTATTTTATTTGGTTTTAATGGTAAAAGAGAAAAGTTTTTCATTAATGACAATATTACCATTGATAATTTAATAAAAAGCAATAATACTTACAAAAGTTTAGTGGAAAAATCAGATATAAAAGATGGGATGTCAGATTCAAAAAAAATATTATTTAATAATATTATAGAGTTAGATGATTTTATTAATTCAGATATAGAAGTAATTTCAAAAAAACAAGAAAATGATTTCTTCGAGACTTTATATATTAGAGAAGCGAGCATAGAATGTCTTAAAAAAATAAAAAGCTTTTATAAAGTGTTTAATACGGTAAAGAAGATTACTGATGATTATTGGATAAATGTATATGATGAAGTAATTGATTGTATATTAAATGAAGTAAGGGTAGATAAGCTTATTGAAATGTTTTTAAAAGAAAATGAAAGAAGTTATGTTGTTTCAAAATTAATTGATGTAAATATAATTATTGAAAATGGAGGAGAGGTTATGGAAAAAAGAACTAAGGCAGCTTATGCATCAGCTAAGGCTGTGGTAGAAAAAATACCAGAAAATAAGTTAACAAGTTATAGACAAAAATTAACTAGTGCTATTGTGTTTAGAGATTATGATAGATTTTGTGATATATTATTACAATTATCTAATTATTCAGATGTATCATTTGATTTTGCATATGATTTATTTGAGGATTTTGAATCAAATAAAGATGTAGCATATAGTTTTGTTAATTCATTAATTAAGAAGGAAAATGATGGAGGTAAAGAATAATGGGAAAAAGTATTACATTAACTGTGGTAGCAAATATGACATCAAATTATGGGGAAGGTTTAGGAAATATAGCAAGTGTACAAAAGGTATATAAAAATAGAAAGGTATACTCCATAAGAAGCCGTGAAAGTATGAAAAATGCAATTATGGTTCAAAGCGGAATGTATGATGATTTACAAACAGATGTAAGTGGTGCAACTCAAAAGAAAGTGAATGAAGAATTAAATGTTGCTAACTGTAGAGCTTTAGAAGGTGGATATATGAATACTACAGGATCTACTTTTATAAGAAAAAGCTCATTTTATTTAACTGATGCAATTAGCTGTGAAAGCTTTGTAAATGAAACAAGATTCCATAATAATTTATATTTAGCACAAAATCAAGCAGCATCTAAGGGAATAAATCTACAAGATTCATCAAAAGAATCAGGGTTAATGCCATATCAATATGAATATGATAAAGCATTAAAAGTATATAGCATTACCATTGATTTGGATATGATAGGTAAAGATGAAAACTTTAAAGTAGAAGCAGATAATAATGAAAAAGCTCATAGAGTTAATGCAATATTAGATGCTATTGAAAACTTAACTTTGACAGTAAAGGGTAATTTAGACAATGCTGAACCTGTTTTCGTAGTTGGAGGATTATCAAATAGAAAGACACATTATTTTGAAAATGTTGTTAAAGTGGAAAATGAAAAATTAATTTTATCTGATGATTTAAAAGAAAAAATATCATCAGAATATAGTGTAGCATTATTAAAAAGTAATGTATTTAACAATCAAGCTGAAATTATTAAAGAATTACAACCAAAAAGTATAGTTACTTTCTTTAATGAACTTAAATCTGAAGTTAAAAACTATTATGGAGTTTAATGCAGAGGCAAGGTTGGTGATTAAATGAAAGCTCTAAGAATAGTATTAACTCAGACCAGTGCTAATTATAGGAAAGAAGAAAGTGATAAAAATAAAATGACATATCCTCTACCTCCTTTTTCTACAATTATTGGTGCAATTCATAGTGCATGTGGATTTACAGAATATAAGCCTATGGATATAAGTGTTCAGGGAAATTATAAATCAATGCATAGAGAGCCATATACTGATTACTGTTTTTTAAATTCAGTTTTTAATGATAGAGGTATATTAGTTAAAATGGCTAATGATTCAACGCTATCAGGTGCTTATACAAAAGTAGCATCAGCAAAAAAATCTATGGGAAATGATTTTAGAAAAGGAGTTACCATAGAGGTATTTAATGAAGAGTTATTAAAAGAATATCGTGATTTATTAGATTTAAGAGATTATGCTGATAAATTTAATAAAGAAAGATTAAAGTCAGTTTTAGATTTAATTAAGATAAGAAAAAAGAAATTAGCTAATAAAAAGAAAACTTTAGATAAAAAAGACAAGAAGTATGAAGCTGTAGTTTTAAGAGAAAAAGAAATAAAAGCTTTAGAAAAAGAGATTAATAGTAAGTTTAAGAAATATAAAGAAGAAAATTTTGAAGCTCCATACTCAAAATTCAAAAGCCTTGTAACTTCTTTAAAATATTATGAAATATTAAATGATATTGAGCTTATAATTCATGTTAGGACTGATGAGGAAATATTAGAAATTATACATAAAAATATATACAATATTAAGTCAATTGGTCGCAGTGAAGATTTTGTAAATATAAAAGAAGCTGAAATAGTAGAACTTAAAGAATTTAATGAAAGAGTAAAAAGCAAAAACTCTGCATATTTATGCTATGAAGATGTATTAGAAAAAAATATATCAGTAAAGAAAAAGAGTGGTGGAAGAATATGCGGAACAAAGTATCATATAAATAAAGATTTTACTTATGAAGATATAAATAATAAATTAATTAGACGATTTAATAAGTGTAAAGTAATATATACTTCAAATTATTCTATTAAAAATACAAAAGAAAATTTATGGATAGATGAAGCTATCAATGAAAAATATATAGTTAATTTTATTTAAATTTATGCAGCAGTACTTTTGTGCTGCTGTATTATTAAGGAGAATTATATGAAATATGGTGAGAAACTTGCTAAACCTGATAAAACAATTAAACAGCATACAGATGAGTTATTAGTTCAGTTGGATTTATTAAAAGATTATGGATATATAAAAGATAATCATATTTATATGTTAGCTAAAGAAGCTTGTATAAATCATGATATAGGAAAAGTAAATGATTATTTTCAAAAAAGAGTTAATAGTGAAAATGGGAAAAAATTAAAGTTTAATTTAGATAAAGAAGTTCCTCATAATATTTTATCTGGATTTATGATGAGTCAGGAAGATTTTGATAATGAAAAAGATTATGCTATTGTATTACATGCTATAATAAATCATCATAATTATGTAGATGTTTGTGATTATGTTTATGATGATAAGTATGAGGAACTTATAGAAGATACATTAGATGAATTAGGGTTTGATGTTGATATAATAGATGTAAGAGATAAATTTATTGAAAATATAGAGGATAATGATGCTGTATTGGTTAAGGGTTATCTTCATAAATGTGATTATAGTGCCAGTGCAGGTTATGATTGTGAATATAAAAATGATTTTTTAGAAGAAAATTTGAGTAAATTTCTTCAACGTATGAAAGATAAAAACATCACAAATAATTGGAATCCAATGCAGAAATATTGTTTAGAAAATAAAGATAATAATATTATTGTGGTAGCTCAAACTGGTATGGGAAAAACTGAAGGAGCATTAAATTGGATTGGAGATAATAAGGGATATTTTATTCTACCATTAAGAACAGCCATTAATGCTATGTATAAAAGAATTTCAAATGATATTATTGAAAGTAAAAATATAAATGATATAAATAAAAAAGTCTCAATATTACACTCAGCATCATTAGAATACTATATTCAACAATTTGAAAATATAAGTGATAATGAATTTTATGAAATTGAAGAATATGAAAAAGAGGGAAAGCAGTGGTCTATTCCGCTTAATATAACAACTATGGATCAATTATTTGATTTTGTATTCAAATATCAGGGATATGAATTAAAACTAACAACGCTATCTTACTCAAAGATAGTAGTAGATGAAATACAAATGTATGATCCTGCACTTCTAGCTTACTTAATATATGGCTTACAAAGAATAAGCAAATTAGGTGGAAGAATAGCAATAGTTACAGCAACATTACCTCCTTTTATAAATGATTTATTAATAGAAAATATTAATTTTAAAGAAAAAGTAGAGTTTGTTAATGATGAAATTAAAAGGCACAATGTTGAAGTTATTGAAAATAAAATATCAGCCATAGATATTTTAAATAAATATACTCTTAATGAAGAAGGAAATAGTAATAAAATATTAGTTATATGTAATACAGTAAAAAAAGCACAGCAGCTATATTTAGAGTTAAAAGATATGCTTGAAGAAGAGGGATTAGAAGAAAGTTTGCATATTCTTCATAGTAGATTTATTAGAAGTGAAAGAAAAAATTTAGAAGATGAAATTAAAGACTTTGGTAAAACTTATTCAGATGATAAGAATAAAATAATTGATAAAGCTTCAGGAATATGGATTTCAACTTCATTAGTGGAAGCAAGTCTTGATATAGATTTTGATTATTTATTTACAGAATTACAGGACTTAAATTCACTATTCCAAAGATTTGGGAGATGTAATAGAAAAGGTGTAAAAGATAATTCTAAGACTAATTGCTTTGTTTATACAGAAATAGATAAAGAAATAATTAAAAGAGGAAATAAAGGTTTTATTGATAAAACAATGTATGAATTATCTAAAAAAGCATTAAGCAATGTTAATGGATTAATAAATGAAAGTGAAAAACTTAGATTAATTAATGAATTATTTACTACAGAGCAATTAAAGGATAGTGATTATTTAAAGAGTTATAGAAAAGCTTATAATAAAATAAGAGATATAATACCATATAAATTTGATAAAAGTGATATACAATTAAGAGAAATTTATTCTGAAGATATAATACCAAAACCTATATATGATAAGTATTTTGATGAAATAGATAAACTAGAAAGTTTATTAAGTGATAGAAATTTAGATAGGGCAGAAAAAATTAAAAATAAAGAAAAGTTAATGTCATATACAGTTTCTATTCCTGGATATGAGGTAGAAAAGTATAAAAAAGCTGTAATTAAAAATAAAGCGGAATTATGTAGTGATATTAGAATCAATAATAGAGAAAAAATAAAAGTTATTGATTGTAACTATGATGAAAAAGGTTTTTTTAGTAAGGAATATACTATACAAAGTGGAGAAGGGGAATTTTTATAGGTAAATATATGGAAAAAGAGATAACAGGTGTTATGTTTTATTACTATTATGTGTGTAAAAGAAAGCTTTGGTATTTTTATCATGAAATTACAATGGAACAAAATAGTGAAAATGTATTAATTGGAAAGCTTTTAGATGAAGAATCTTATAGTAGAAATGATAAGCATATTAATATAGATAATGTTATTAATATTGATTATATAAAAAGTGATAAAGTATTGCATGAAATTAAGAAAAGCAGAAAGATAGAAGAAGCCAGTATAATGCAGGTTAAGTATTATTTATATTACTTAAAGAAAAAAGGTGTAGATGGTGTTACTGGAAAAATTGATTATCCTCTTCTAAAGCAGACTTTAGATGTGTTTTTAGAGGATGAAGATATTGAAGAAATTGAAATTGTCTTAAAGGATATAAAGGGAATTGTCAATGAAAAAGTACCTGGAAATATTGTAAGTTGTAGTGTATGTAAAAAATGTTCTTATTATGATCTTTGTTTTATATAGGAGGTGACATAATGAAGAGAAGTTTTTATATTTATAATGATGGAATGATGCAGAGAAAGGATAATACAATAAGATTTGTTAATGAACTAGGAAGTAAAAAGGATATTCCTATTGAAAATGTTGGTGACTTATATGTAATGTCTGAAATGAATTTTAATACAAGTTTAATTAACTTGTTAGCTAAATATGGAGTAACAGTACACTTTTTTAATTATTATAGTTTTTATACAGGAAGTTTTTATCCAAGAGAGCAGTTATTGTCAGGAAGTCTTTTAGTTAAACAAGTAGAGCATTATAGTGATTATGAAAAAAGATTAGAGATTGCAAAGAAGTTTATTGAAGCTGCAGCTGATAATATCTATAGAAATTTAAGATATTATAATTCAAGAGGTAAAAATGTAAAAGAGTATATGGAAATTATAGATGACTTAAGAAAAAGGCTTCCATTAAGTACAAACATTCAAGAACTTATGGGATATGAAGGAAATATACGTAAAATATATTATGAAGCTTGGAATATAATAATTGATCAGGAAATTAATTTTGAAAAAAGAATTATGCATCCACCAGATAATATGATTAATACATTAATATCATTTGTTAATTCAGTAATTTATACAAAGGTCTTAAGTGAGGTATATATGACACAATTAAATCCTACTATAAGTTATCTTCATGAACCAAGTGAAAGAAGATTTTCTTTATGTTTAGATATAGCTGAAATATTTAAACCAATCATAGGTGATAGATTAATTTTTTCTCTTTTAAATAAAAAACAGATAACAGAAAAGAGTTTTACTAAAGGGTTAAATAGAATGCATCTTACAAAAGAAGCATCAGCACTTATACTTAGAGAAATTGACAATAAGTTGCTTACAACCATTAAGCATAAAGAATTAAATAAAGTAGTTACTTATCAATATTTAATGAGATTGGAATGTTATAAGCTAGTTAAGCATTTACTTGGTGAAAAGGAATATGATGGATTTAGGATTTGGTGGTAGGTGATTAGATATGTATGTTATTTTAATATATGATATAGCAGGAGAAGATAATGGTGGAAGAAGGTTAAATAGAGTTTTTAAAACTTGTAAAAAGTATTTAACTCATATTCAGAAATCAGTATTTGAAGGTGAACTTACAGAAGTACAAATTATGAAATTAAAAATGGAGCTAGATAAAATAGTTAAGAAGGATATTGATTCTATTATAATTTTTAAGGCAAGAAACAATAGATGGATGGAAAAAGAAATGTGGGCATTAGTTGAAGATAAATTAGATAACTTTATTTGATTGTCGACCTATAATAATGCTAAAATATATGGGGTATGACAGAAAGCTAAAATCAGCATGGTTATAGGATTTTAAAAATTATATATTTATTATACTTACAAATTAAGTATAAATTATTTTAGGTCGACAAAATAACTAGCTATAAATAGCATTATATATAGTGTTTTATAGGCACGGATTTTAATAGAACCATAGTGGAATGTAGATACAGTTTCTTTTAAGATTTCAAGTGCATTTTTCATTATTTTAATAGAACCATAGTGGAATGTAGATAAATATAATTCAGAGCCTTTCAGCGAAGATGAAGTTATTTTAATAGAACCATAGTGGAATGTAGATTTTCTGGCTTTAATGTTGTAGATGTATTTAATATAAATTTTAATAGAACCATAGTGGAATGTAGATAATATTAAAAATAAAATTAATTTTAAGTGTTACTCAATTTTAATAGAACCATAGTGGAATGTAGATCAAGCAGTTAAAGACTTTATTAGAGTTTATGGTAAGATTTTAATAGAACCATAGTGGAATGTAGATAATGTAGAATGACTTTAAAGGGCATATGCCCTTTTCATTTTAATAGAACCATAGTGGAATGTAGATGGATAAACTTTAAGTCCTTTTTAACTAACTTCTTGATTTTAATAGAACCATAGTGGAATGTAGATGGCTTATACGATTTAAGTTTTAGCATGAAAATGGGAATTTTAATAGAACCATAGTGGAATGTAGATACGATTTTATTATCATAATCTAATAATGTTACAACGAATTTTAATAGAACCATAGTGGAATGTAGATTGCACAAGATTTTAAAAATAGTACGTGTAAAGAGTCGATTTTAATAGAACCATAGTGGAATGTAGATATTAGAAGCACTCAATCGGGTACACGCTTATAGTAAATTTTAATAGAACCATAGTGGAATGTAGATATATGATATAACAATTAAAGATGGTGTGTTTTACAATTTTAATAGAACCATAGTGGAATGTAGATTTGAGTAAGTATAGGGAGAAAGACACTATATTTAATATTTTAATAGAACCATAGTGGAATGTAGATTGGTTTAGATAGCATTAGATATGGAATACAAACAGAATTTTAATAGAACCATAGTGGAATGTAGATATGTAAAAAGATTAGTTAATACTGAAATAAGTAGGATTTTAATAGAACCATAGTGGAATGTAGATCTAGAAACACTCCTTAACATACAGAGAGTAGTTACCATTTTAATAGAACCATAGTGGAATGTAGATCCAACACCACTGATTTTTAATTTAAATTTGTCGTCTATTTTAATAGAACCATAGTGGAATGTAGATGCATATGAAGCTATGAAAAATATGTTTAATATAGATGATTTTAATAGAACCATAGTGGAATGTAGATCTTATTGAATTAAAAGGTGATGAAGTAACATCTGTAAATTTTAATAGAACCATAGTGGAATGTAGATTATTAATTATTAAAAATCTTTATTCGTTATCTGTTTAATTTTAATAGAACCATAGTGGAATGTAGATATATTTACTCCAGTTACTGTAGCACCTAACTCTAAAATTTTAATAGAACCATAGTGGAATGTAGATTATTAATTAAAAAAATTTTTTGAATTATTATATTAATTTTAATAGAACCATAGTGGAATGTAGATTTGGACACGGTTGGACAAGTATTATCCTTGTTAATTATTTTAATAGAACCATAGTGGAATGTAGATTATATCATAAGGCACATCATCAGTTTTTATATGTTCATTTTAATAGAACCATAGTGGAATGTAGATTATACCCAATCGTATGCTTTTTTACATCTTGTGTGAATTTTAATAGAACCATAGTGGAATGTAGATTGATACTTCTAATAATAAATCAGCAACGTCTTTTTCATTTTAATAGAACCATAGTGGAATGTAGATAAGGGAGGCTAAACGTAAATTGGGCATTTTCATTAGAATTTTAATAGAACCATAGTGGAATGTAGATCAATTATATGTAAAGCTCGTTAAACTGTCGAATTCTGATTTTAATAGAACCATAGTGGAATGTAGATGGAGTTGATTATAAATTCCAACTTGGTTTATGTTTAATTTTAATAGAACCATAGTGGAATGTAGATCATTTTAAACATTTATATTTAGCCTCTTTGCTAAAATTTTAATAGAACCATAGTGGAATGTAGATCAATATGAAGTATTTAGTGGATTCAGATATGACTTAATTTTAATAGAACCATAGTGGAATGTAGATTTAACATTAATACAAAATAATTTATCTGATATCGAAGATTTTAATAGAACCATAGTGGAATGTAGATTTATATGATGTTCTAGTAACTAATGGAAGTATCATTATTTTAATAGAACCATAGTGGAATGTAGATACGCTCACCCCCAGCAAAAAAGTTAATAAAATGATAATTTTAATAGAACCATAGTGGAATGTAGATGTAGCAGCTTGTGTTTCTCCTTTATATAAAGTTATAATTTTAATAGAACCATAGTGGAATGTAGATGTAGACAAGAATAATCATGGATTGGATGCTCTTAGAATTTTAATAGAACCATAGTGGAATGTAGATTACATCAACTTAGGTGAAGATGATGAAGCTATGACAATTTTAATAGAACCATAGTGGAATGTAGATTTTAATTAACATACCTGCTAACCCATCAAGTCTAAGATTTTAATAGAACCATAGTGGAATGTAGATGTAGTATTATTAACTTTTTCAAATGCTGTATCTGATTTTAATAGAACCATAGTGGAATGTAGATATAAATTGAGGCTGATTTTTATGAATCTAACAAGTTATTAAGAAGTGGTATAGATAAGTATAATATAGCAGACATTATGCTGCTTGCACTAACCGTGAACGGCAGAAAGAAAGCTAATAATGAGGTTATTATTAGATATAATACTTTGATTGAATAGGTTGCAAAGGTATGATATCCTATTATTAGGAGGTATTAAATTTGCATAATGAAACAAGCGTATTCTATCTAGTAAAAAATAAGTTGAAGAATATCTTAATAGATATAAATTAATAAATAAAATTATATTTACATTAACCTATCAAATAAGAAAGATATTAAGCATTGATTAATTGTCAATGTTTTTTTGTTTGCTCAAAAATATAAACGCTACACTTTATTAAGGAGTACGTCATGGAGATTGTACAAATAAGGGAGTATACTAATAATTGATCTTTTTTAAACATCTTATTTTCAATATTATTATTTAAGTAGTCAATAATAAAAAGAATATAGTGAAAATATAGAGCCAATCTTAAATGAAAGTTGTAAATACTACAATATTTATTTATAATTAATTGAAAATTAAAAATGAATTTAATTATTATGCTTACAAATCTTAAGATTAAATACAATGAAAATGTTAATACAAGAATAGTATATTTGAGCAACTTAATTTTTCATTTTTAATTATTAATTTTTAGCATTAAGGGGTGTTTTCTTTGGAATACGTTAATGACATAAATATTCAAGAAGCAGTAATACATATATTAGATAGTAATAGTCCTGATCCAATTTTAAATGAATTTACTTTAGAGCTTACAGAAGATATATATAAGTTTTTATATAGACATATTGAAAAGTGTTTTAAAGATGAAGAATTAAAAACAGCTGTCTTTAAGGAAGAAAGAAATATAGTTAAAGAAATTGTACAGGATTATTTAAATGGTGTAGACCATGATATAGTGAATCTTTCTAAGGAACTAGCAAGACAATTATTTGCCATAATGAATGGTAATACTAATATTCCATCATGTGATTTAATTGTTGTTTCTTTAATAACAGATCAAGGACCAATGATAGGTATACTTAAAATGGATTATGTTAAAAACTATACTCATCAAGTAGATTTTGTTGAAGATAAAATAGGAATAGGAATAGTTCCACAAATGGCAGGGCTTCCAGGCAGTGGTCAAAGAATTCAAAAAGCTGCATTTATAAAGCCAATAAGAGAAGATAATAAGTTCGATTTATATGTTATAGATAAACAAAGAAAATCTAAAGACGATGAAGAATATGGTGCTAATTATTTTATGAACCATTTTTTAGGATGTTCAGTGGTGGCTAATAACAGAGATATGACAAAGACATTTTTAAAAGCTACAGAAGCATGGACAAGAAGTAATGTAACAGAAGATGCAGTAAAAGCTGAAAAAATAAGAACAGCTGTAAAAAGTAGATTAAAAGAAGATGAATCTATTAATATAGAAGATTTAGCAACTCAATTATTCCATAATGAGCCAAATGCAAAACAAGATTTTTCTACCTTTATCAAGGGTCAAGGAATTGAAGAGGAAGTATCTGTTGATAAAGCTTGGGTTGAAAAGAAATTAAAGCGTGTAAGATTAAAAATAGATAAAGATATTGACTTATATATTAATGAAGAAACTTACCATGATAATAGTAAATTTGAAATTCAAAGAAATGGTGATGGAAGTATTAATATGATAATAAAACATGTTATAAATTATATAGAAAAATAATATTAAGAATTAAAATAAAAAATGATATAATAAATTAAATAAATTATGTAATGGAGTGTTAGTATATGCCTAGAGTTTTATTAAGTCCTAAAATAGACTTTGTATTTAAGAAAATATTTGGAAATGAAAAACATCCTGAAATACTAATATCTTTTTTAAATGCAGTTATGGAGCCTATTGATCCTATAAAATCAGTACAAATTAAAAATTCAGATATAGAAAAAGAACATATAGAAGATAAGTATAGTAGGTTAGACATAAAAGCTATAACAAATAGTGGAGAATATATTAATGTAGAAATACAGGTAAAGAATGAATATAATATGATAAAACGAAGTCTTTACTATTGGAGTAAATTATATGAAGAACAAATTATTCAAGGTGATAACTATGAAAAATTAGCTAAAACAGTTTGTATAAATATATTAGATTTTAAGTATTTGAAAAATAATAGGTATCATAATGCATATAGATTAAAAGAAATTAAAACAAATGAACAGTTAACAGATGTAATGGAAATTCATTTTATTGAAATACCAAAGCTTAAAAAAGTTAAAAATTCACAAGAAATAACAGATATGCTAACAGCTTGGATAGAGTTTATAAATAATCCAGAAGGTGAAGTTATTTCTAATTTGGAGATGTCAAAAAAAGAAATAAGAGAAGCAAAAGAAGAACTAATTAGATTAAGTGCAAACTCTAGAGAGAGAAGTATTTATGAAAAAAGAAAAGAATCATTGCTAAATAAAACTAGTGCTATTATAAAAGCTACAGAAGAGGGAAGAGCTGAAGGAAGGGCTGAAGGAAGAGCTGAAGGCAGAGCTGAAGGCAGAGCTGAAGGAAGAGCTGAAGGAAGGGCTGAAGGAAGGGCTGAAGGAATAGAAGAAGGTAAGAAGAATGAAAAAATTAAAAATATAAAGAGCTTTTTACTTCTTGGTATTGATGTAGAAACTATAGCTAAAGGTACAGGAATATCTGTTGAAGAAGTAAAAAGGATAAAAGAAGAAACAAAAAATTACTAGATAAATTCAAATTAATTTTTTGTATTTTTATTAAAAAAATCTTAAAACTATTATTTAATAGTGGATAAATTTAAAAATTTATAGTAGCATAGTAATAAATTTTTAATAGGAGTGTTTTTTATGGTAAGAAATAAACTTAAGAATATGGCATTAAGTATTGCAGTACTTATGGGGCTTGGAATGGCTTCACCAGTATTTGCAAAATCAGACTATAATCCAGGTGACATATTAGCTCTAGGTTCTGACTTAACTGATGCACAAGAAGCAGCTTTAAGAAAGTATTTTAATGCGCCAGATGGCACAAATACTATATATGTAACAGATGAAGTAATCATAAAACAATTAGGTTTAGATCCAAATGATCCAGCTAATTATGCTGGTGGATGTTATTCAAGTGCATATGTAAAATTATTAGATGATAATAGTGGAATTAATGTAAAAGCTACTAATTTAACAGAAGTAACTGAAAGTATGTTGATGAATGCTTTAATTACTTCAGGAATAACAGCAGCAGATGTTAAGGTTTCTTCACCATTTAAAGTTACAGGAACTTCAGCTTTATCAGGAATACTTGCAGGTGTTGAAGAAGTTGGTGGCTTTGAAATTTCATTAAAGCAAAAGGAAGCAGCGCAAAAGGAAATTGAAACGACTGTTAAAGTAGGAGATGAAATTGGTTCAGAAGAAGCTTCTACAATAATTAATGATATTAAAACCGAAGTAATTAAAGAGCAGCCAAAAACAGAAGAAGAAATTAAGAAGATAGTTGAAAATATTACAAATCAATATAATGTGAATATTAGTATTAATGCAAAAGATTCCATTGTAAACTTAATGAGTGATGTTAATGACTTAGGTTTAGATTACTCAGAATTAAAGAGTTCTTTAAAAGAAGCAAGTAATAAATTAAGCAATAATCTTAAGGAGTTAGGAATTAAGCTAAAGGAAGAAGGTTTCTTTGAAAAGATTAAAAACTGGTTTGTAGATTTGTGGGACAAGTTTATAAATTTATTTAGAAGCAATGATAATAATGAAGAAGAAAGTAAAGAAAATGCTCCTTTAGACTTTAATCAAGAACCAATAAAAGAGCAATCTGACGATGAAAATCAAAATTTAGAAGAAGAAATTAGACCAGTGGATGATACACAAATAGGAGACACAATAACAGAAGATTCAGTAAATGATGAAAATGTAAATGAGGATACAACAACTTCAGAAGAAAAACAAGTATCTGATGATACAAATACTAACTCATCAACAATGGATTCAGAAACAATTACAAATTAATTAAAAGCTGAAAGCTGGGAATTCTTAGCTTTCAGCTTTTTCTTTATAGTGTAAAATTACTTTAGTAATTTTACAAGGACTGCTTTTTGAGCATGTAGCCTATTTTCTGCTTCTTCAAAGATAGTATCAGCATGAGCTTCCAGTATTTCATTAGTGATTTCTTCACCTCTATGAGCAGGAAGGCAGTGAAGTACTATGGTATCTTCTTTAGCTAATGTCAAAAGCTTTTTATTTACTTGATAGCCATCAAAATCTATCCTTCTTTTATCACACTCTTCTTCTTGTCCCATGCTAGCCCAGACATCAGTTACAATGACATCAACATCTTTGACAGCTTCTTCTGGAGAAGTTGTCATAAAGAAAGAAACACCATTTTTATTTGCTAATTCATGGCCTTTATTTATATAGTAAGCAGGTGGCTTATAGTCAGAAGGATTAGCAATAAAAACATCCATTCCTAAAGTAAGACATGCTACTAAAAGAGAATTACACATGTTATTACCATCACCAATATATGCTACTTTTAAGCCATCAAGAATTAATTTTTTTTCTCTAATTGTCATTAAGTCAGCTAATACTTGGCATGGATGCTCATCATCAGTTAAGCCATTTATAATAGGAATTGAAGCTACTTTTGCAAGAGTTTCTACATCTTTTTGTGAAAATGTTCTTATCATAATACCATCTAAATATCTAGATAATACTCTTGCTGTATCTTGAATAGGCTCTCCACGACCAATTTGTAAATCTTTTGAGCTTAGAAATAGAGGATGACCTCCTAATTCATACATACCAACTTCAAAAGATACTCTTGTACGAGTAGAAGCTTTTTCAAAAATCATCCCTAAAGATTTCCCCTTAAGCAAATGATGTTCAATTCCATGTTTATTTTCATATTTTAATTGATCTGCCAGGTTTAAAATATCTAAGATTTCTTCTTTAGATAAATTATCCATACGTAATAAATCCTTTTTCATAAAAACCCCCTTAAATCAATTAACTTAGACATTTTAATAAAATGGCTAAGCCTTTTTTTATTTCGATTTCACTTATAGTAAGTGGTGGCAGAAGTCTCACTACATTTTTGCCAGCAGTTAGTATTAAAAGACCTTTTTCAAGAGCTTTCTTTTGTATTTCATCTGGAGGACAAGAGACTTCAATGCCAATCATAAGACCTAAGCCACGTATATTTTTAACTAAAGGCAGCTTTGATTTTGTAAGTGTTTGTCTTATAAATTTCCCCTTGGCTTGTACAGATGATAGTAATTCATCATTACAAATTTGATCTAAGACAGCCAATGCACCAGCGCATACCACTGGATTACCACCAAAAGTTGAACCATGATCGCCAGGTGTAAAAGTATTAGATAATTTTTCATTACAGAGTATAGCACCAATAGGTAGACCTCCGCCTAAGCCTTTAGCAAGTGTAATAATATCAGCTTCTACACCAAACTCCTGAAAGCAAAAGATATGACCTGTTCTACCTAGTCCACATTGAACTTCATCAAAAATGATTAAAACATCTTTTTCTTTACATACATTACATACTTCTTGTACAAAGTTATTATTTAATAAATTAACTCCGCCTTCTCCTTGAATTGCTTCCATTATAATAGCACATACATCATCAGTAAGCTTTTCTTTGAAATCTTCTATAGAATTAGGTGTTACGTAGTCATAGCCATCTGGAAATGGATCAAAGTATTTATGGAACTTATCTTGTCCAGTAGCTGTAAGGGTAGCTAAGGTTCTTCCATGGAAAGAATCTTTTAAAGAAAGAATTTTATTTCTTTTTCCACCATATTTCATATAGCTATATTTTTTTGCTAGTTTAAGGGCACCTTCATTTGCTTCTGCACCAGAGTTGGAAAAAAACACTTTACTCATTTTAGAGATTGTAGTTAATTTATTAGCTAATTCAACAGTAGGAGTGCTTAAAAAGATGTTTGAAAGATGAGCAAAAGAATTAAGCTGATTTAAAATAGCTTCATTTAATTTTTTATTGTTATAACCAACAGAGCTAACGCCAATTCCACTGGTAAAATCTATATATTTTTTATTATTTTCATCAAATAGGCAAGAACCTTCTCCATGAGTAATTATTATAGGCAGAGGAACATAAGTATGCATTAAACATTCATTAGCTTTTTCAAATAAATTCATTGAAAAACCCCCTTAATTAATTGATAATTTAAAAGATTTCTGTTCCAATTCCTTTTTCAGATAGTAGCTCAAGTAGTATAGCATGAGGAATTCTACCATCTATAATAACTGATTTTTTTACACCAAGGCGTACAGCTTCAACGCAGCAACTTATCTTAGGTAACATTCCGCCTTGAATTACTTTGTCTAAAGTAAGCTTAGGTATTTCATGAAGCCTTAAGGTGGAAATTAATGAAGAAGAGTCCTGAGGATTCATCAGTACTCCTGGAACATCTGTCAGTAAAAGAAGTTTTTCTGCCTTAAGAGCGGCAGCAACTTTAGAAGCACAAGTATCAGCATTGATGTTATAGCTATCTTTATGGTCATTATCAGTACCTATGGAAGCAACCACAGGAATGTAGCCTGCTTCAATGGCTAACTTTAAAGGGGCCGTATTCACATTAGTTATTTCACCAACATATCCTAAGTCCACATCGGAATTTATCTTTTTACAAGTAATAAGATCACCATCTATACCTGAAAATCCCAATGCTTTACCACCACAATGACCAAGAAGTTTCACAAGATCTTTGTTGACTTTTCCAGCAAGAACCATTTGAGCAACATCCATGGTATCTTTATCAGTATATCTTAGACCATTAATAAACTTACTTTTATGATTTATTTTCTTTAAAGTACCACTAATATCAGGACCACCACCATGAACAATGATGGGATTTATTCCTATACATTTCATTAAAACAATATCGTTGATGATAGTTTTGGTTAATTTATCATTAACCATTGCATTGCCACCATATTTTATCACCATGGTTTTACCATAGTAGGCTTGTATAAATGGTAAGGCTTGAATTAATATATTTGCATGTTCACTATGATTCAATCTAATTCACTTCCTAACTTCTATAATCGCCGTTAATTTTTACATAGTCATAAGTTAAATCACAGCCCCAGGCAGTAGCAGAGGCATTGCCAGAATGTAAATTAATATTTATCTTCACATAATCCTTTAATAATATTTCTTTGGCTTTACCTTCATCAAATTCTACATAACAGCCATTTGCACATACTAGTATTGAATCTGTTTCACAAGCAAATTCAACAGTTACTAAATTAGGATTAAACTCAGTATTAGCATATCCTAAGGCACAAAGTACTCGGCCCCAGTTGGCATCGCTACCAAAAATAGCAGTCTTAACTAAGCTAGAGTTAATTACACTTTTAGCAAGAATTTCTGCCGATTTCTCATTCTTACAGCCAGAGACATTACATTCAATTAATTTGGTGGCACCTTCACCATCTTTGGCAATTTCCTTAGCTAAATGGATATTAAGGGTATTTAATGCTTCAAGAAAAGTATAGTAGTTATGGTCTTTTTCATTTATGTTATCATTATTAGCTAAGCCATTAGCTAGTATCACAACCATATCATTAGTACTGGAATCGCCATCAACACTTACTCTGTTATAGGATATATCAACAGAAGATTTTAAGGCTTCTTTTAAAAGTTTTGCATCAATATTTAAGTCTGTAGTTATAAAAGAAAGCATGGTAGCCATATTAGGATGAATCATACCAGAACCTTTGGCCATGGCACCTATAACTACAGGAGTACCGTTAATTTGGAATTCAATGGATATTTCCTTCGTAGCTGTATCAGTAGTAATTATTGCTTCAGCAGCAGAGTGTCCCCCATAACTATTAAGCTGAGCTATAGCTATAGGGATACCATCTTTAATAGCATCAATGTTTAAGGGAACTCCTATTACCCCAGTAGAAGCAACTAAAACATTATCAGCTTTTATATTTAAGGCTTTTCCACAAAGAGAAGCCATTTTTTTAGCTTTTTCTAAACCATCATCACCTGTGCAAGTATTGGCATTACCACTATTAATTATGATAGCTTGCGCACATTTATTGCTTAAATGCTCCTTGGTGATAAGCAGTGGAGCACCTTTAACTTTATTTTTTGTATAAACGCCACATGCAGTAGCTGGAACGTCCGAATAAATAATAGCTAAATCTTTTTTTAAGGAACTTTTTTTTATGCCGCAATGAACTCCTGCAGCCTTAAACCCCTTTGGTGCAGTAACACCATTATTTATATTAATTTTAATTTCAATAACCTCCTTAAAAATTAAAATGGAGGGCTTATCATATTTAGCCCGCAATTTTCATTTAGTCCGAGAATTAAGTTTAGGTTTTGTATAGCTTGTCCTGCTGCACCTTTAATCATATTATCTATGGTGCTGACAATTATTAATTTATCTTTTCTATAGTTTTCATGTAATGAGATTTGACAATTATTAGAGTACTTGACGTTTTTAATTTCTGCTGTAGTATTTAAAGGTAATACTTGAAGGAATTTTTCATTTTTATAAAACTCATCATATATTTGATGTATTGATTTAAGTGATAGATTATTTTTTGTTTCGCAATAAATTGTTGAAAGAATACCTCTATTTATTGGTAGAAGATGAGGAGTAAAGGTTACTTCTATAGATTCGCCAGCAATAGATGAGAGTGTTTGTTCAATTTCAGGAGTATGCCTATGACAGCCTATGTTGTAAGGGACAAAGTTTTCATTTAATTCAGGGTAGTGACTTTTAAGAGAAAGTCCACGCCCAGCACCAGTAGCACCAGATTTGGAATCAATAATTATATTGTTTGTTTTAATTAATGAATTTTTTAGTAAAGGCATTAATGCTAAAGCAATGCTTGTTGGATAACAGCCAGGGTTAGCAATAATACTACAATTTTTAATTTTTTTACGGTTTAATTCAGGAAGTCCATAAACGCTAAGCTTATGTAAATCACTATTTATAAAATTTTTACCATACCATTGTTGATAATCTTTTTCAGAATCAAGTCTAAAATCTGCACCTAAATCGATGATTTTCTTTTTTCTTTCTAAGGCTTTTAGAGCAAATTTTTCGCTAAGTCCATGAGGAAGAGCAGTGAATATTACATCACATTTCTCAATAACATTCTCAGGATTTTCGCAAATTAAATTGATTTTATTAATAAGAATTTTATAGATGGAAGCTATTTCTTCACCTTTAAAAGATGAAGACGAAATAGCTTCAACAGTAACCAAAGGATGGGTTAAAAGTAGCCTTAAAAGCTCTATGCCCACATAGCCTGTAGCACCAATAATTCCTACTTTAGACATTTTAGCACCTCCAATTTTTCACCTATGAAGTTTTCTAAAAGGGAAATTTGATTTTGCACTGATGAGGAGCTAGGGCCTCCCATAACGCTTCTTCCTTCTACACAAGTTATTAAATCTATGGCTTTATATACATCTTCTTCAAAGAAAGGAGAAAATGATTTAAATTCACCTAAAGTTAAATCGTAAATAGTCTTATTTTCGTCTATGCAATATAAAACGATTTTACCAACTATTTCATGAGCATTTCTAAAGGCTTCACCTTTTTTTACTAGGTAATCAGCAACATCAGTGGCATTGGTAAATCCACCAGAAGCAGCTTTATTCATTACATCCTTTTTTATTTTCATGGTATCAAGCATTCCAGTAAAGGTTTGGATTGATAGTAGTACAGTATCAAGTCCATCAAATAAAGATTCTTTATCTTCCTGCATATCTTTGTTATAAGCTAAAGGAATTCCTTTCATTACAGTTAAAAGCGTCATTAAGTCACCATAAACACGGCCTGTCTTACCACGAACTAATTCTGCTACATCAGGATTTTTCTTTTGAGGCATTATGCTACTACCAGTACTATAAGCATCATCTAATTCAACAAAGTTAAATTCATCTGTACACCAAAGGATCACTTCTTCTGAAAAACGTGAAAGATGCATCATTATAAGTGAAAGGGCAGATAATGCTTCAATGGCGTAATCTCTATCTGAAACGGAATCAATACTATTTATTGTAGGATTATTAAAGCCAAGTTCATTACTGACAAAATTTCTATCTATAGGATAAGTAGAAGTGGCCAATGCACCGCTACCTAAAGGCATTTCATTCATTCTATCATAGCAGTCTACAAGTCTGCCGTAGTCTCTTTTAAGCATTTCAGCATAAGCCATTATGTGATGAGCAAAAGTAATTGGCTGTGCTTTTTGCATATGAGTATAGCCAGGCATTATGGTATTTATATTTTCCTTTGCTTTATTTAAAATTACAGTTTGTAAATTTAATACCTGGTTGGCTACCACTATTAAATATTTTTTTACATATAATTTAGTGTCTAAAGCCACCTGATCATTACGACTTCTGCCAGTATGAAGTTTTTTTCCTTCATCACCAATATAATATGTTAGAGTACTTTCAATAAAACTATGGATATCTTCTGAAGCATTATCTATATCAATAACTCCGTTTTCTATTCTTTTTAATATTTCATTTAATCCATTCACTATTTTTTCACTGTCCTTTGATGATATTATTCCTTGTCTGCCAAGCATTTTTACGTGAGCAAGGCTTCCTATAATATCTTCCTTATACATACGAGAATCAATAGAGATTGAGGCATTAAAGGTATTTACTAATTCATTAACGCCAGATTTAAATCTTCCTCCCCAAAGCTTCATGGTTATTGATCCTGTTTCTTAATTGCTGAATGCACTTTTGAATTTACTATTGTAGGAAGACCAAAAAGATTTATAAATCCTTCAGCATCTTTTTGATTATAGACACCATCTTTACCAAAAGTAGCATATTCTTCGCTATATAAGGAATAAGGAGAAGTCATACCAGCATTTACGATATTACCTTTATATAATTTTAATTTAATTTCACCAGTGACAGTTTCCTGTGTTTTATTGACAAAGGCAGATAAGGCTTCTCTAAGAGGAGAGAACCATTGGCCATTATATACTAAGTCAGCAAATTTTAAGGCAATGATTTCTTTATAGTGGGCAGTTTCTTTATCTAAGCATAATTCTTCTAAGTCTTTATGAGCTTTATAAAGTATAGTTCCACCAGGAGTTTCATAGATACCACGAGATTTCATCCCTACAAGTCTATTTTCTACCATATCAATGATACCAATAGCATTCTTTCCACCAATCTCATTTAATTTTTCCATTAATGCAACACCAGAAAGTTTTTCACCGTTTAAGGCAATAGCAATACCTTTTTCAAAAGTTAAGCTTATATAAGTAGCTTCATCAGGTGCATTTTCTAAAGTGTTAGAAAGTTCAAGAATCTTATGATATTTTGGCTCATTTTCAGGATATTCAAGATCAAGACCTTCATGGCTTAAGTGCCAAAGGTTTTTATCCTTACTGTAGTTTGTTTCATAAGTAATTTTTAGCGGAATCTTATGCTCTTCAGCATATTTAATTTCTTCCTCTCTAGATTTTATGTCCCAAATTCTCCAGGGAGCAATAATGTCCATATCAGGAGCAAAGTGCTTTATAGCAATTTCAAAACGTACTTGGTCGTTACCTTTTCCAGTACAACCATGACAAATAGCATCAGCACCTTCATTAAGAGCAATTTCTACTAATCTTTTTCCAATGATAGGTCTTGCAAAAGAAGTTCCAAGTAAATATTTTCCTTCATAAATAGCACCAGATTGAATAGTGGGGAATATATAATCTTCCACAAATTCTTTAGTTAAATCTTCAATATAAATTTTAGATGCCCCAGAAGATAAGGCTTTTTCTTTTAAGCCTTCAAGTTCATCTTTTTGCCCCACATTTCCAACAACAGCAATAACTTCACAGCCATAATTTTCTTTTAACCAAGAGATAATTATAGATGTATCTAATCCTCCAGAATAAGCTAGTACAACTTTATTGTATTTTTTCATAGATATAGCCCCCTTTATATACCAAACCAGATATTTCTTATTTTAAAATTAATTTCCAAATACTTATATATATGATTATATTCCGAGGTGAATAAATATGCAACGATCATTTTTAAAAATGCATAAAAACTTTATATTTAGCTTTAAAATGCATAAAAACTTAATATGAATGTATAAAATATGTAGTGATAAAATAAAAATAGCATGAAGTAGTATATTTAAAAGTTTTAAAAAAATATACTACTTTATGCTATTAATAAATGACAACAGTACGACAAATATTTTTAAAAGAAAGAGTAGAGCCATTTTTACAAGTTACATAAAGGGTTAATGGAAGGCTTCCTCTAAAATCACTTGGAATATCCTTAGGGGATATTGAAACTGTATAGTGTGATTCATTAGAAGAAGTTGAGTTTTTATTTAAAGCTATATCTGCCAAGAACTCTTTATCATAGCCATCTATTTCTACCCATACCCTAACAGGTTGGAAATCAGAAAGTTCATAAGTATTGAAAATATTTATACCAATGGATGCACTATCATCAGAAGAATCAATCTTTTGATCAAATACTTCTGCTTTTAAAGGATAGTAGTCAGTACTTATTATATGTTCAATTTCATTTGCTCTAGAATTAGTACCTTCTGTAATAATTCTATATTGATAATTTTTGCTATAATTGAATGATAAATCAGCACTATAACATAAGGTTGAATTTTCATTTAAAGATATCTTAGTCCAATTAGATGGATTTTCCTCATCAGCATAAATTATGTATGGAATTTCTCCATTTTGTAATTCTTTAAAATATACATTAAAAGAAAGTGTATATGTATCATCAGTAAAAACAGATGATAAAAGACTTATATCCAATGAAGAAACAAAAGAAGCTTTCTTGGATATTTCAGATGGTAAAGAATCAATTTTATTTTCTAAAGAATTTAATTCATTCTTTATTTCTGATATTAAGCTTGAATTTGAATTTATATAATTACTTAATTCCATGGTTTTATTAATGAGAAATAAGTTTAAAATAATATTTGTACCTAATAAAAGGTAAGATATTTTGATTTTTTTCATTGCCATTCCCCTTTTTTTATTTAATTCCATAACGACTTTCATTATACACTAAACAAGAAAAAGATGGTAATATATAATATAATTAACAAAAATTAAAATATATTTTTTAAATCAGGTACTTGAAGGTCTTTTATATGTTGTGCTGCAAATTTCAATAGATGTAGTGAAGTAGAAGCCTCAGACATATCATCTTTTTCAATATAGACTGTAAGCTTTAGAGCTTCGTTTAATAACACGTCATAATCAAGATGATTAATATAAATTGAAGGAATAACAGCTTCTTCATCAAGACGGCTAAAAATAATCATAGCAGCTTCAAAGCTTTCTTCTTTATTTTCACTGGATAGTCCATATTCTAAAAACTCACAATCGTTGATTGTATCTGTACATAAATTTTTAAATTTCATATCTGAATAAAATAAAAAAGATATTAAAATCAAAAAAATAAAAATTGAAATTAATGAATTTTTCATTTGTCCTCCTCAATATATTCATCATATCTTTGAAAAAAGAATTTTCCTTCGGTATCAGTCATAGCTAGAATTATTTCTTCAATTTTTCCTGCTTTATGTTTATCTAATTCATGTTGTATCCAAGCTTTATTTTTTCTACTGCTAGTTAATGAATTATTATTAATACGGCCATCAAGAATGTATATAATAGGTAATCTTGGTGGAGAGGTACTGGAACTTTTATTATTTTTACAAGATGACTTCTGCTTTTGAGTATCTGAAGAGAAACCATTTCCTTCACTAGCACTATTATTAGTAGGTTGAGTATTGCTTGAACATTTAACTATAGGACTTGGAGAACTAGAACTTGAAGCAGAGCTTGAGCTAGTCAAAAATGATAATTGTCCGTTATTTTCCAAAATTGCATACTCAATTTCATTTAAATCAAAGTAACCAGCTAGTCTAAGTTCTTCCATAAGCTCATCTAGATTGATTTGTTGTTTTGAAAGAGCCTTCATATTTATCTTGCCTTTATGAACTAAAATTACTGGCTCACCTTCTAATATTTTTCTCGCCAATTGGCTTTTAAGTTGAAGTTGAGTCAGAATTGTTTTTATAAATAGCAATGTAATTATAGGTATTATACCTAAAATTAAAGGAAGACGCGTATCTTGCATTGGAAGTGCTGCTAAATCTGAAATCATTATTGTTATTACAAATTCGTAAGGTTGTAACTCTCCTATTTGACGTTTTCCCATCAATCTCATCACCAATATTACCAGTGAGTAGAGAATAATGGTTCTTATTAATACTATAAACATATGCTAAAACCACCTCAAAATAAGTATTTGTAAATATTACTCTTTTATGCAAAGTATATCTTTTATAAGCAGAAAGATTTTAAGACAAAATAATATAAAATGATAGAAAAAAATCTTTTTATGTATATAATAAAAATAAGAGGTGAACAGTTTAGGAGGAAGAATTATGGACAATATACGAAATAATTCTAGAACACTACAATTTATATTTATAAAAGCAGTTTTAGATTTATATAAAGATGCAACAGTAACTATGGAACATAGTATAGGAAAATGGGTATTTGGAGAAATTCATAAGAAAGATCCTTTAACTGCTGAAGAAGTAAATGATATTAAGAAGGAAATACAAAAACTAATTGATAAAAATTATCCTATAAAGCGAATTAAGGTAAAAAGAGAAGATGCAATAAAAATTTTTCAAAACTACGGTATGGAGGATAAAGTAAAGCTATTGCAGCAAACAAGCTTTCAAGTAGTAACTTTATATGAATTAGATGGAAGATATGATTATTTTTATGGACCAATGTGGGAATCAACAGGTGTCATTAAAAATTTTGATGTTAAGTTTTATAATGGCGGATTTATTTTAGGATATCCAATAGATGAAAATTTAATGATAGTAAATAAATTTGTAGAACAAAGAAAGCTCACCAATATATTTAGAGAAACTGAAAAGTGGTTAAATATTTTAGGAATAGGGGAAGTTGGCTCATTAAATGAAAAAATATCAAATGGAGAGCTAATTGATTTGATTATGATAAGCGAAGCTCTTCATGAAAAGAAAATTGCTCAAATATCAGATATGATAAGTGATAAAAAAGAGATAAAAGCTGTTTTTGTATCTGGACCAAGTTCATCAGGGAAAACGACCTTTGCCCATAGATTAGCTATTCAGTTGAAGGTAAATGGATTAAGTCCAATACCAATATCTCTTGATAATTATTTTGTTAATAGGGAAGAAACTCCAAGAGATGAAGATGGAGAATATGATTTTGAGTCAGTAAAATCTATAGATGTAAAATTTTTTAAAAATCAAATGAAGGAATTATTTGAGGGTAAGGAGGTAGAAATACCTATATTTAATTTCTTAACAGGATATAGGGAAAAATTAGGTAACAAGGTGAAAATGCCTAAAAATGGCATCCTGATAATTGAAGGAATTCATGGACTTAATCCAATTTTGACATCTTCCTTAGATGAAAATAATATCTTTAAAATTTATATTTCAGCATTAACACAGTTAAATTTGGACAATCATAACAGAATTTCCACAGCTGATGTAAGACGTGTGAGAAGAATTGTTAGGGATAGTTTATCTAGAGGTAAAAATGCAGAAGAAACATTGCTTATGTGGCCAAGTATAAAGAAAGGTGAGGAAAAAAATATTTTTGTTTATCAAGAAGAAGCAGATGTTATGTTTAATTCTACTTTAGTATATGAATTATGTGTATTAAAGAGAAAGGCCCTAGAAGAATTAGATAAAGTAAGTGCAGATAGTAGTGTTTATGATGAAGTAAAAAGGCTAAAAGCATTTTTAGGATTTTTTGATGAGATAGATAAAGCACTGGTACCAGAGAATTCAATTTTAAGAGAATTTATTGGAGGGAGCATCTTTTATAAATATTAATTAATATTTATAAATTGGTAATGGATAATTAGTAATTGATAATTGCTGATGAAAGTCTTGGACTTTCTGAAGAATATATTTGTGAAATTTTCTTAAACAGTTTCATCCATACTTAAACAGTTTCATCCATAATTATCAATTATCCATTATCAATTAAAAAGACTGGGGGTAGTTTATGAAAAGCGTAGGTGTATTTGATATTTTAGGACCAATAATGATTGGACCATCATCATCTCATACGGCAGGTGCAGCTAGATTAGGGAAGATAGCAAGGGCAGTTGCTGGAGGTGATATAAAAAAAGTTATCTTTTTATTACATGGATCTTTTGCTAAAACATATAAGGGACATGGCACGGATAGAGCTCTTGTAGCTGGTATATTAGGTATGGAACCTAGTGACTTAAGGTTAAGGAATGCATTAGATATTGCAGAAAAAGAAGGAATTAAAATAATTTTTCAGGAAGCTGATCTTGGTGATGTTCATCCTAATACAGTTAAAGTATTAATTGAAGGTCGAGAAGGTGAAGAATATGAAATGGTTGGTTCATCCATTGGTGGTGGAAGTATTAATGTTACAGAAGTAAATGGAAGTAATGTTGAGTTTACAGGAGCATATCCAACACTAGTGATTTCACATATGGATGTTCCAGGAGTTGTATCACAAGTTACAGCACTGTTATTTGAGTTAGATATAAATATAGCTTTTATGAAGGTAATTAGAAGCCAAAAAGGAAAAGAAGCAACTATGGTTTTTGAATTAGATGGAGAAATGACTGAGGAAGCTGTAGAACAAATTAAAAGCTTTGGATACATAAAAAAAGTTATTATGATTAATCCAATTAAGGATGGTGAGTAATATGCTAGAAGCTAAAAATGGTGAAGAATTATTAAGAATATGTGAATCAGAAAATATTTCTTTAAGTGAATATGCTATTAGAATAGAAATGGAAAATAGAGAAATAACGAGAGAAGAAGCTTATGCAAGAATGAGAGATGTATTGCAGGCTATGAAAGATGGAGCTAATGAAGGTAGGGCTAAAGAAGTTTATTCAGTTAGTGGACTTATTGGTGGAGATGGTTATAAAATGCAGAAATACCTAGAAAGTAAAGAGACTTTAACAGGTGATGTAATTGTAAAAGCCATGGCCATGGCGTTATCGTCATCAGAGGTAAATGCTTCTATGGGAAGGATAGTGGCTTGTCCTACAGCAGGATCTTGTGGAATATTGCCAGCAGTAGTTTTATCAGCAGGAGAAAGACTTAATAAAAGTGATGATGAATTAATAAATGCTTTATTTACTTCTTCAGCAGTAGGAATGATTATAGGAAGAAATGCAACTCTTTCTGGAGCAGAAGGAGGATGTCAGGCAGAATGTGGTTCAGCATCAGCTATGGCAGCAGCTGCTGTAGTTGAGATGATGGGTGGAACTGCAAAGATGTGCTTAGATGCAGGAGCTATAGTATTAAAAAATATATTAGGATTAGTATGTGATCCTGTAGCTGGTTTAGTGGAGATACCATGTGCTAAAAGAAATGCAGCAGGTGCTGTAAGTGCATTATCAACAGCAGAGTTAGTTATGGCAGGTGTTAGCTCTCATATTCCTTTTGATGATGCAGTAACAGCTATGTATCAAGTAGGTAAAAGTCTTCCATCTTCACTGAGAGAAACTGCTTTAGGGGGAGTTGCAATTACTAAAGCAGGATTGATTTTAAAGAAAAAAGTTTTTGGTGATGAAGAATAAGAAAATAATAAAAAGAAATTAGCTTTTAAATAAATATTAGATATAAAGTTTAAAATAGAAGTGGGCAAATTAATTTGTCCACTTTTATAATCCTTAAATAAAGGTATAATCCTTTAACACTATTGATTAAATATGAATACTATATTATAGGCATGTTGCACTCTAGATAATAAAGTGAGGATAATAAAAAATGAAACTTAGCAAAGAGTCGATTGCTGGTATTTTAGAAAAAGAAAGAAAAACTAACCCGAAAGTACATTATATTTCAGATATGACTAAAGCCAATGACTTTGCAGAAGCAGTGAGGATTTTTAATGGAAGAAGTATAATGGCTTATGGAATAGAAGAAATTCATGAAATAACTGCAGCAAGTAATTCATTAGTAATTGGATTAGAAACGCTGGATAATGGAAAGGTATTAGCAATGGAGAGAGCATTAAGGATAGCTAAGAAACGAAAAGTACCAGTATTATTGGATTTAACTGAAGTAAATATTTCATTATATAGAAAAAATACAGCTTTAAGCTTTTTGAATAGATACACAATAGATCTTGTAAAAGGAACGGTAGAAGAAGTACAGGCCTTGATAAGGTCACAGAAAAAAAATAGATGCAAGAAAAAAAATATAAAGGACGAGTATAGAGATTTTGCCATAAAAAATAAGACTTTTTTAATTGTAGAGGCAGAAGAATACTATATAACTGATGGATATAGTGAGTTTTATATAGAAAATAATAGTATGGATTTAAATAAAAAAATAGGATTAGGCTATATTTTCACTGCACTATTAGCAATAGCTATAGGAGGGGTTGATAATAGGAAAGAAGAAATGGTAGCCATATTGATAGCTGTTATGATATTTTCTATTGGATGCAGTTTAGAGGGAAATAAAATTAATGAGTGTTATAAGGATGGCTTTTTTAAGTTAAAGGAGTTATTTTTGGATGAAATAAAAAATATAGATGAAGAAAGGATATATGCTTTAGGAAAGATTATTTATAATTTTAAAAGTAAAAGAGTAAATGGATGAGAAATATAATAGATGCTTTAGTATAATATTAAAGCATCTTTTTTTGAAAAATATAGAAAAAATGCTACATGTTAATATTTACATAAAAAGATATTTGTATTAAAATAGGATATAATTACCAATGCAATATAGATAATTTTAAGATGTCAATTATAGATTAATGGTTAAAAGAGGAGAGGGAATTATGAAAGAAAAGAAGTTTACATGTGATGAAGAAATATTAAAATGGCTCACTGAAAAAAATTTATCAGGAATAATTAAGGGAATTAATCAAAATAAGGGAATTATAAATGAAAAAATAGCTTCTGTAATATATTGTAGGAGCTTTATTAAGAAATTTGAAGATGAGTATAATAAGATATTTAATAGTTTAGGATTTAAAATATCTAGGATTACTGATGATTATATTTATATAAGCTATATTGATAGCAAAATTGAGTTTTTTATAGCTAGTAGCGAATTTATGAGAAGATATGCTAGATTATTATTTAATAATAAAAATACTATTGATGATGCAATTTTAGACAAGTTTCAGCTTGTTAATACAGAAGAAAATATAAATAAATTTATTGAAAGATGCAATAATATTTTAGAAGATAGTCAGTATAAGTTAAAATCAGAAGTTGTAGATGGGAAAATAAGTAATATTATGAACATATTTAAAGGGGAATTATTGGCAAAAGTAAATGCAGAGATTTTTACAAGGAATATAAAGAAGTATTTAGTGAAAATAAATGGGGATGCTAAAAGAAATACAATTGCTTTCATTGATAGAATTAATACATGGAATAAAGTTACAGTAGAAGTATAGATTATTAAAATATATAATGTTAAAATAATTTTGTATTATTAAGTTTTAGGAGGAAATATTATGGGTGCAAAAATGTTACACACATGTATAAGAGTTGCTAATTTAGAAAAATCTTTAGAGTTTTATAAAGAAGTATTAGAGTTAGTTGAAACACGTAGAAAGGATTTTCCAGAGCATAAATTTACATTAGTTTATTTATCAGATAAGGAAGATGGATATGAGTTAGAATTAACTTATAATTATGATCCAGAAAAGCCATATGATATAGGTGATGGATTTAGTCACATAGCTATAGGAGCACCAAATATTGAAGAACTAAGAGAAAAGCATTTGAGTCTTGGTTATGAAGTTACCCCATTAAAAGGTCTTCCAGGAGAACCACCAAAATACTATTTTGTAACAGATCCAGATGGATATAAGGTTGAAGTTATTAGAACAGAGTGCTAATTATCATAATAGCTTAAGTAGGGTGTTTACTTTTAGTAGTGCTCTACTTAAATTATTACAAGTACTAAAATAAATTAAACAGTGCATATAGCTTTGATTATTCACTTAATTATCGAAGCGTTTAATTTAAAAAAAGGGGGAGGTAATTTTGAGTTTTGAGTATTTGAACTTTAAGTCTATATTAAATGAGCATGAGGAAGTGTTGCAAGAAGATGTATGCTTTGTTTTTTATGAAGGACAATTAATAGTTAAGTTTAATGCTAATGAAATAAATATTCCTAGGAGAAGGGAAATAGAAGAATTAGGTTTAACTATTAATAAAGAGTATTGCTTTGGTGAATTTAATATAGGCAAATGTTACATAGTTGAATGTGAAGACATAAAAAGACTGCCAATGAACTTTCAAATTATATCGTTATATCAATTAGGACAAATTGTAGATGAAGAAATTTTCTTAATAGCAGGAAGGGCTAATCATTTATTAAACTGGGATAATAGCCATAAATACTGCAGTAGATGTGGTTCGCCAAATATAAATAAAGAGGATGAAAGAGCTAAAGTTTGCACAAAATGTGGGACAGTAACATATCCAGTTATATGTCCAGCTATAATAGTAGCTATTACTAGAGGTGATGAAATACTTTTAGCACATAATAAAAATTTTGAAGATAATATGTACAGTATAATTGCTGGTTTTGTAGATGCTGGCGAAGATTTAGAAAGTACTGTGAAAAGAGAAGTTTTGGAAGAAGTAGGAATTAAGATAAAGAATATTAAATATTATGGAAATCAAACATGGGCTTTTCCTAATTCATTAATGATAGGGTTCTTTGCTGAATATGAAAGTGGAGAAATAAAGGTAGATGGCAAAGAGATACTGGATGCAGCATGGTTTAAGAAAGATAATTTACCTAATCTACCAAAGAAGATGTCCATTGCAAGAAAAATGATAAATAATTTTATAGAAAATAAATAATAAAGAAGAGCTACTTAATGGTTAATATCATTAATGTAAAAATTTTATGATAGGTATTTTCGCTTTTAATATTTAATGGTATAATCATATTCTAGTCATTCCTTATGTGATGTATTTTGGTTTTTAGCGAAAGTATTATATCACAAAAGAATGATTTTATTTATGTTTGATGCCTTGCTTGGACAAGCTTCATTGTGTGGGAAATTTTACTATTAAACTCTTTTTTGATATCATTGCATTCATAATACTTTCTAAGTGTTTTAACTGTAACTTAACTAGATATAAATCAAAATTTAATTGTTTAAAAAATTTGTATAATGATAATTTATCTGATATAATTGTATCTTGAAACATTTATGTATAGCTACTTGCTGTCATTGTTGTGTGTAAACTTAGTTATAGCAATAGTTTATCATAAATGTTTTTTATTTTATCTATTTGTAAAATTATTCAAGTGTTTTTGCATTATTATAGAAAATAAATATACATTACAATTTATTTGACAAAAAAATATATAAAATGAGATAATATGACTTGTGTCGAAATATAGGAGGAGTTATGTATAATTTTATAATAATTTTCAATAAAATAATGTTATTTTTATTTTTAACATTATACTCATATCAAATTTTTTATGCCATTATAGGTGTTTTAAAGAAAAGTAAAAATTTTAAAACAGATGTTAAAAATAGATATGCAGTTATAATAAGTGCTAGAAATGAAAGAGTTGTAATAGGTCAATTATTACAAAGTATTAAAAATCAAAATTATCCAAGCCAATTGATAGATATATTTGTGGTAGCTGATAATTGTTCAGATGATACTGCACAAATTGCTAGAGAAGCAGGTGCTATTGTTTATGAAAGAAATAATAAAAAGTTAGTTGGTAAAGGATATGCTTTAGATTATATTTTTAAAATAATAATGAGAGATTATAAAGAAAAAGAGTATAAAGGCTATTTTATTTTTGATGCAGATAATATTTTAGATAATAATTATATTTTAGAAATGAATAAGGTGTTTAATAATGGGTATAAAGCAATAACTAGTTATAGAAATTCAAAGAATTTTAATTCAAATTGGATTTCAGCAGGATATGCATTGTGGTTCTTACGTGAATCTAAATATCTTAATAATTCAAGAATGATTTTAAATACAAGTTGTACTATATCAGGTACTGGATTTTTAATAAGCCATGAAATAATAAAAAAGAATAATGGATGGAAATATCATTTGCTTACTGAAGATTTAGAATTTTCAATGGATATTGTATTAAATAATGAAAAAATAGGATATTGTCATAAAGCGAAATTTTATGATGAGCAACCTTGTACTTTCAAGCAATCTTGGAATCAAAGACTACGTTGGTCTAAAGGATTTTATCAGGTGTTTAAGAAAGATGGATGGAATTTATTTATAAATATATTTAAAAATAAATCTTTTTCATCCTTTGATATGTTGATGACTATAGCACCAGCTATGTTTATTTCTTTACTAGGATTGCTAGTTAATTTTACAGTATTTATAATATCTATATTAAATAAGACTGATATGTTATTAGTACATCAAGCTACATTAAGTATAATATTCACTATTTTTAATTATTATTTAACATTATTTGCTTTTGGTGCATTAACAACAATAACTGAATGGAAAGAAATTAGAGCTACAGCTTTTGAAAAAATACTATATACTTTTACTTTCCCTTTATTTATTGTAACATATATACCAATAGCAATAGTTGCTTTATTTAAAAAGGTTGAATGGAAACCGATAGAACACACAATAATAATAGAAAATACATAATAAGAAAGAGCTGCCATTAAGCAGCTCTTTTAATGTGGAAAAATTAAGCTTTGTTAATTGATCCGAATAATTCCATTTTTTCTTTAACTGTAGCTTTGATAGCTTCGAATCCAGGATTTAATAATTTTCTTGGGTCAAATCCTTTTCCTTCTAAGTCTTTACCAGCTTCTACATATTTTCTAGTAGCTTCTTGGAATGCTAATTGACATTCAGTGTTAACGTTGATTTTAGAAACTCCTAAAGATATAGCTTTTTTGATCATATCTTCTGGAATTCCAGTTCCTCCGTGTAATACTAATGGCATATTTCCGCAAGCTGTATTGATTTCTTCTAAAGCATCAAAAGCAAGTCCTTGCCAGTTTGATGGGTATTTTCCGTGGATGTTTCCGATACCAGCTGCTAACATAGTAACTCCTAAATCAGCAATTGATTTACATTCTTGAGCGTCAGCAACTTCACCTTTACCAACAACACCGTCTTCTTCTCCACCAATTGATCCAACTTCTGCTTCTAAAGATAATCCTCTTTCAGAAGTAACTTTTACTAATTCTTGAGTCTTTTCGATATTTTCTGCTATTGGGTAGTGAGATCCATCGAACATAACTGAAGAGAATCCAGCTTCCATAGCTTTGTAGCATCCTTCGTAGCTACCGTGGTCTAAGTGTAAAGCAACTGGAACTGTTATGTTTAATTCTTCTAACATTCCGTTAACCATACCAACTATTGTTTTGTAACCACACATATATTTTCCAGCACCTTCAGATACTCCTAAGATTACTGGTGAGTTATTTTCTTGAGCTGTTAATAATATTGCTTTTGTCCATTCTAAGTTATTAATGTTGAATTGACCAACAGCATATTTACCTTCTCTTGCTTTGTTTAACATTTCTTTAGCTGAAACTAACATGGCAATACCTCCGTGTACTTTAAATATTAATGGAGAATTAATTTAACTTATGTATACAAAATTCTCCCAAAGTTTATTATACCCTAAATATACAGGAAAGAAAACATAAAATAACAAAAATTAGCTGTTATATAGTATGAATTGTGGACAATACTAGATTAAATGATTAAAATTTAATTATAATAAAATATAAAAAGGGGAGAAAAGTTATGTTAGCAGATTTACATATGCATAGTTATTATTCAGATGGGACAATGTCTCCAAGAGAAATAGTGGAGGATGCAAAAAAAAGAAATGTTCAGTTAATAGCAATTACTGATCATAATGTTTTAGATTCATATACGGAGCTTAAAGAAGCAGCTGAAGAGTTTGGCATTAAGGTTATTAGAGGAGTAGAAATAGATGCAAGATTTGAAGATATAGTAGTACATATATTAGCATATAACTTTAAGGATAATGAAAAGTTATTTAATTTAGTACATAAAGCAAAAAAAGAATTATTAGAAACGAGTATTGAGCTTATAAAGAGAATGGAAAATGATTATGAAAATATAAGCAGTGAAGATTATGAAGCATATGATTATGATAGAAGAAAAGGAGGCTGGAAGGGAATTCATTATTTATTTGACAGAGGTATAACTAGTGAATTGTTCGAAGGTGTAAAATATTATGGACAATATAAATGTGGGCATGAGTATTTTGATTATCCAACTGTTGAAGAAGTGATAGACGCTGTTCATGAAGCTAATGGATATGTAGTTTTAGCACATCCATGTAATTATTATAAAAATAATACTAAAGAAGAGGTATTAGAAAAGTTAGAGAAGTTTAAAAGTATAGGTATTGATGGAGTTGAATGTTATTACCCTGCCAATAGTGAGATGATGACAGAAACTTGTATAGAATTTTGTAAGAATAATAATATGATTATAACCGTAGGTTCAGATAGCCATGGAGATTTTGGAGCTGTAAGTAAGGGCATTGAATACTATATAGGAGCAGTTAAGAAAGATAGTTCTGAATTAAATTTAAAAGATATGATTTAATAGAAAGAATATACATTTTAGGTAATTTTATTAATAGATTAGAGGACAAGAATCTAGAGTTTACAAAGATACTAGTATAAAAATTTTATGCAGTGAAATTTATTATAATAACAAAGTAAAAACTTGATATAGTAAGCACCCTTTAGCACTATAATATGTTATAAGGGTGTTTATTTTATAAAGAGGGTGGTTAGAAAATGATAAGAGCTGCTATAATTTATTTTTCAGGTACAGGAAACACAAAATTTGTAGCATGTAATATGAAAAAAAAGTTGGAAGAGAAGAATATATATACAGATTTGATAAACATTGAAGAAGATACTGTACTTCCATGTAATTATAAATATATAGTTATAGGGGGTCCTATATATGTTGATTTATATCCAGATATATTAGTTAACTATATAAGGAAGAATTTATATGGATATACAGGTAGGTGCATGTTATTTTCCACTCAATCCTCCAATGAGCCATCATCGGCTTTTCAAGATGTTTTAAATAGAGCTTCTTTTCTTAATGTGAAATACTGCCAATTTGTACAGATGCCTAATAATTTTTATAACTTTATGTTTAAAAAGACACCTAAAGATGAAGAAGAAAAACGGATAAAAGATGCTATTAAGGTGGGAAGTAAAGCTATAGAAGATTTTTTAAGTGGTGAAGAAAAAATATATCATACAAATTTTTTAAAAGTAGATTTTGTAAGAGCAGTCTATAAAATATTTTATCCCTATATCACAAAAAGATTAATAAAAAATATAGAAGTTGATTTGAAAAAATGTATTCATTGCAGGATGTGCGAAATTAGATGTCCAAGAAAAAGTATTCATATAAGCAATAAAGTAAGATTTAATGATAAATGCTTATTATGCCAAAGGTGTATGAATAGTTGTCCAAGAAATGCATTTTTATATAAGAAGAAAGTTTATGATAAATATGAACCTAATTTCAAAAAGTATTAATAAAAAATATAGGTTACTAAGAAATTAAGAGGGATACATTAAGTTTATGTATCTCTCTTAATATAAAGTCTATAATATATTAAATTAAAGTAATGTAAGCTTCACCAAGTAATTTAAGTATTGATTTTTCAGGTTGACTTTCTGTTATTATGGCATTAAAGTCAGAAATATTTGCAAAGATAAAACTGCCAGTAGTTTGGAATTTTTCATTTAATGTTACGATATAAAGTTCTTTAGAAATACTCATTATGGCACTTTTAGTATAAGCATCTTCTGAAAGAGCTGTACTGACAACACCATCAGCTAGGCTTATACCTGTACATCCAATAAAAGCTTTTGTACATCGATATTGTTTGATTTGTGCAATAGAATGAGAACCAATACTTCCACCAACAAATGGATTGTAGTCACCACCAATAAAAATAAAGTTTGTTTTACAGTTTTCAGGTATAAGTGATGATATTTCAAGCATATTTGTAATTAATGTTACATCTTTGTTGTTTTTTACAATTAATTTAGCAATCATATAGGAAGCAGTAGAGGCATCTAGAAAGATGGTATCTTTATCAGTAATTTCATTATAGGCTTTAATGGCTAACTTTTCTTTTAAATCTATGTTTTTAGAAACTCTCTTGTTAAATGATTCTACATTTGAATAGGATTGTTTTATATTAATGGCACCACCATAGGTGCGCTGCAATAAATTTTTCTTTTCTAAAAATTGTAGATCTTTTCTAATCATGCTTTCGCTGACATTAAACTCTTTGCTTAAATCTTTCACTAGAACTTTACCGTTGTTATTTAATAAATTTAAAATATGTTCATGACGTTCCTCAGTAAACATTATATGCAGCCCCTTATTAATATTATTTATTATCATTATATTATAAAAAAAATGGGAGTTCAATTGACTAAGTAGAATAAATAATATAAAATGATAATAAATGATAAAAAATGATAAAGAGAGGGAATATATGAAGAAGATAGTTTTTATGAGAAGGTTGGTGTGAATAGTCAATTAATTTTATCAGAATATGATTTATTGTTAATAAGGAAAGTAGGTAGAAATAAGTCTATCTACTTTTTTGATTTTATAAATATGCTGAACAATTATTATGTGAAAAGAAATATAAGTCTATAAAATTTTCAAAACTAGTTTTAAAATAGAATAAAATGGATATAATTTACAGTAAAGAATAATTGTTAATTAAGGAGTGTATTTTATGAGGTTAAAAGGGACAAGAACCGCTGAAAATTTATTAAAATCATTTGCAGGAGAATCACAAGCTAGGATGAGATATACTTATTATTCAAGCTTAGCTAAAAAAGAAGGTTATGTGGAAATTGCTAATATTTTAATGGAAATAGCAGAGCAAGAAAAAGAGCATGCCAAGAGATTTTATAAATTCTTAAAAGAAGATTTTAAAGATGAGGGGATTGAGATAACATCTACTTATCCAGTATCATATCATGATAATACTTTAGATAATTTAAAAGCTGCGGCATCAGGAGAAAATGAAGAATGGACAGTTCTTTATCCAGAGTTTGCAAAGGAAGCAAGAGAAGAGGGGTTTTCTGTTATTGCAACAGCTTATGAAAGAATTGCAGAGGTAGAAAAGAATCATGAAAAGAGATATAAAAAGCTAATTAATAACTTGCAAAATCATACTGTTTTTAAGAAAGAAGAATCAGTGCTATGGATGTGTACTAATTGCGGATACATCTATGAAGGGAAAGAAGCACCAAAGTCGTGTCCAGCATGCTTACACCCACAAGGATACTTTAAAGTTTATAATGAATAATTATAAATTAATGATGAATTATGAATGACAAAACTCACAGAGCTTTTAAATTATATTTTTTAAACTCCCCTAGGGGAGTTTATTACTTAAATTTATCATTTAAATATAAGTTCATAATTCATGAACTATTTTACTTCAATAAAAATTCATTGTTGATTCCAGCCATTATTATCACTCCTTGGAAAAGTTTACATTAGTACAAAGAAAAAAGCTAGTTAAAGTAAGAAACAATAATTTTGAAATTTTATTAACTAATGCTCAATGATAAATTAATAATTATCAAATATAAAATGCACTATTATAGATGTTATTATAAATTTGTTAATTATGTGAAAATAGTATAAAATTAATGATAATATTATTATGAAGGAGTAGGTTTAATGTCAGAATTAGATTTTATTTATAAGAGAAAAAGTATAAGAGATTATAAAGATGCAGTAATTCCAAAGGAAGATATACTAAAGATGTTAGATGCAGCAACTCATGCACCATCACCAAAGCATCAACAAAATTGGCATTTTGTAGTGGTACAAGATAAAGAAATAATAAATAAAATGGCTGAGGCAGTAAGCAAGAGTCATGAATATATTGCTTCATTAACTAAAAATGAAGATGAAAAGAAAAAATTTATGAGAGTATTGCCTTATTATATTAATTTCCAAAGATCATCATGTGCCATATTAGTTTATGCCAATGAATATAAGATGGTGGAAGAGAAAATATTAAGAGAAAATAATGTAGGTGAAGATATAATAGAAGTTATGAAATCTACACAATCTGCAGCACAAGGAATTGGAGCAGCAGTAGAAAACTTTATGTTAGCAGCAACAGCTATGGGATACGGTACTTGCTATATGACGGGTCCAGCTCATGCTAAAAAAGAAATTGAAGAAATAATCAATTTTGAAAAACCTGAATACTCATTAATGTCCATAATTTCACTAGGAGTTCCAGCAGATGAAACACCAGATAGTCCTAAAAGAAAGTCATTAGAAGAGGTTGTAACATTTATCTAAAAAAAATTCTGAAGTAATTTAAGCTTCAGGATTTTTTTCTATTAGTTAAGATAGAGCATTAATTTTGAAGTTTAAAAAGCTCAAAAGGAAATAGATAAATATCTTACCTATCTAGGGTGTATATTATCAGCAGTAAGTGCAATAGTAGTATTAATTCCTTTTATTATCAGTATTATGAGAATTTGATACAATTTTTATTAGATAATCTCTATCTAAAATGGTGTAAGACTTTCCATCTTTAGATAGTATATTTGTATTACAAAATAAGTTAACTACTCTTAATAAGTGACGATAGCTTGCACATAGAAGTTCTGCACATTCTGTTAAGTTATAAGAAAATACTCCATTTTTTTCAGTTCTTAATATAAAAGATGCTAATCTACTTTCTAAGGATTCATAAAGATTTGTACAAGTAGTATTATTCATATAGCTAAGTCTTTTACTAAGATTTTCACAAATATATCTTAAAAAGATAATATCATTTAGAAGTAATTGTCTATATTTCATAGATATGCCTATACAGTGTACCATTGAAGTTGCTTGAACTGAAGCAGTTGGGGATTTTTGCCAAAGGCTACAAGCTTCACCTATAATTTCAAATGAATTAAAATGAGATAAATACATTACTTTACCAGATGTTGAGTATGAAAAAACTTTAATAGTTCCACTTACTAAAAAAAATAGATATTCTGAACATTCTCCTTCGTTAATTAAAAAGTCACCTTTTTTAAATGAAAATAAATCTAAATATTTACTAATATTTTGTGAAAATAGCTTAGTTATACCTGTGCTATTTATATATTCATCTAATAATGCCTTATTCTTAACTTTTGCCATAATTTCCTCCCCATATATATGTAGATTAATTATTAATTGTTCGTTAATTTATAGTAAATATTTTAGCATAACAAAAAATATATAACAATAAAGATGTAAGTTAATAAGTGAAAGAAAATATAATTATATTAAAAAAATGCTGAAAAAATGGCTAATAAAGACGATTTTACAGGAAAAATACGAATAATAAATAAAAAAAATAAAAAAATATACAGATTTTTTCGTAAAAACATGACTTGCGTCATATTTTTTTGTGTTTATAATAATTATAATATAATTGATAAATGAACTATAGGAGATGAAATAATGAAAAAAATAGTAAAGTCTTTATTACTTGTTATGACTGTATTTCTTTTTGCTGGATGTTCTAATTCAAGCAACAATCAATCAGCAGGAAGTGAAGGAAATAATGGAGATTATTCTAAATTAAGAGTAGCTCTAATTTCAGATACAATAGGAACAGAACAGTTTATTCTTCAAGCATATGAAGCTTTAAAAAAAGCAAGCGAAACATATGGATTTAAAATGACATCAATTGAATGTACAGATACTGCAGCATGGGAAGAAAATACAATTGCTGCATCAAATGAAGGATATGACTTAATTATAGGTATAGGTTGGCAAGCTGCTGATCCATTTAGTGCTGCTGCTGACAAATTCCCAAATACAAAATATGCTGTAATTGATACAACTGCGTCTAATGAAAAAGTAACAAGCTTTGGATTTGATGAAGCACAAGGTTCATACGTTTTAGGAGCAATGATTGGAACAGCTTTCCCTAACGAAAGCTTATATGGATATATATCATCATTCCAAACACAAGCTACATACAAATATAGATATGGATTCTCAGAAGGAGTAAAATCTGTTAATCCAGCAGCTAAATTTATGTATAACTATACAAACTCTTACAGTGATACTAACTTAGCTTATGAATATACATTACAACAAAAAGCTGCAGGGGCTAATTTTATATTTGGTGGAGTATCTGCTAGTGCAAACTCAGGTATATATCAAGCTGCTCAAGAATTAGCTAAAAAAGGTACACCAATATACACAACAGGGTTAAGTATTGATCAAACAACTTCTGAAAACCCAAGTATAATAAGTGGATTATTAAAGAATACTGGAGCAGTTATGAATACTATAATTGATAGATTCTTAGTTAATGGGTTAAATGGTGGTGCACAAGTTCTTGGATTAAAAGAAGGTGCATTTGGAGTTGTTGGTGTTTCTCCAGAAGAAATGAACTATAGAAACACAGAAATTATGACTGATGAAGTTTTAGCAGCTGGTAAAGCAGCAGCAGAAAAAATTATTTCAGGAGAATTAGTAATTGAAGTTCCTGAAGAATCTGCAAACTAATAAGAATATAATAAGCACTTAGTGCAGTTATATAAAGAGGTGAAGCAATTTTCGCTTTGCCTTTTATTATATTTTCCTAAATTAATTTAGAAAAGGAGTAAGTTTTACATGATTTTAGAAATGAAAAATATTGTTAAAACCTACGGCAATGTTGTAGCTAATAACAAGGTTAATATTAATCTAAATAAAGGAGAAATACTTGCTGTTGTTGGAGAAAATGGTGCTGGAAAATCTACAATAATGAAGATTCTTTATGGGTTAGAAAAACCAGATTCTGGAGAAATATTTATAAATGGAAAGAAGATGAACTTCCATAATCCATCAGATTCAATGGCACAAGGAATAGGTATGGTTCAACAACATTTTATGCTTTTTGAATCAATGACTGTTGCAGAAAATATTGTATATAAAAATGAAATGAAAAAAGGAGTATTTTTTGATTATAAAAAGAATATTCAAATGGTTGAAGAACTTTCAAAGCGTTATATGTTAAAGGTGGATCCTAATGCTATTGTGGAAGAGTGTCCTGTAGGACTTCAACAACGTGTTGAAATCTTAAAAACTCTTTATCAAAATGCAGATATTATTATTTTTGATGAACCATCAGCAGTTCTTACACCTATTGAAGTAGACGAGCTTTTAAAAACAATGAAGCAATTAGCTAAAATGGGTAAAAGCTTAATAATTATTACTCATAAGCTTCATGAAGTTATGGAAGTTGCAGATAGAGTAGTAGTAATGAGACTTGGTCAAGTTGTTGCTGAAAAATTAAAAAAGGATACAAGTGTTGAGGAATTATCTTATTTAATGGTAGGAAGACAAATTGCCAATAGGGTAATCCCTGAAAAAGAAACTAAAGAAGTTCTTTTAGAAGTTAAAGATTTAACTTTAAAAGGTGAGCATGATAAAAATATTTTAAATAAAGTTAATTTACATATTAAAAAAGGTGAAATAGTAGGTATTGCAGGTGTATCTGGAAATGGTCAATCTGAGCTTATTAGATGTATTACAGGATTAGAAAAGGTTGATGGTGGTAAAGTTACTATTGATAAAAAAGATATTACAAATAAAACTGTAATGAACATAAGAGAAGCTGGTATTGCACATATTCCAGAAGATCGTTATATGTGGGGAAGTGCACCAGAAGCTACTTTAGCTGAAAATGCCTTAATGGGATTTGAGGATACTAAAGAGTTTTCTAAAAGGGGAATATTAAATATTCAAAAAGTTACATCTCATGCAAAAGAATTAATTTCTAAATTCCTTGTTAAAGCAGATTCACCTTCGCAAAAAATAAAAGAACTATCAGGTGGAAATGCGCAAAAACTTATTGTTGCAAGAGAGATGGCCATGGAGACGCCTCTTATTATTGCTTGTGAACCTACAAGAGGTATTGATATAGGGGCTATAGAGTTTATACATGATCAGCTTGTTGCAAAGAGAAATAGCGGAGATAGTGTTTTATTAGTATCTTCTGAATTAAGTGAAATTATGGATTTAAGTGATAGAATTTATGTAATTTATGATGGTGAAATTGTTGGTGAATTTAAAAGAGGAAGCATTGATGAAAAGGCATTAGGTCTTTTAATGGTAGGAGGTAAAAATAATGAAAAGTAAAAACTCGTTATTGGAAGGCAGTGCAAAAAGTAAATTTTTAGCTGTATTTGAACCATTAAAACATCCATTGCAAGCTATATTTGTTGGATTGTTATTAGGTGGAGTAATTATTGCACTTTCAGGATTTAATCCTTTTGAAGCAATCATAGGAATGTTTAAAGGTGGATTTGGTTCAGCTTATTATTTAACTACCACATTAACACGTTCAGTTCCAATTATATTTGCCGGGCTTGCTGGTGCATTAGCTTGGGGATCTGGTTATTCAAGTTTAGGTGCAGCAGGGCAAATGGTTTTAGGTGCTTTTACTTCAGCAGTTGTAGCAGTTATATGTCCAGGACCACCAGCTTTTGTTGTGGCAATGTCTCTTGCTAGTGGAGCTTTAGTAGGTGTTTTATATTCACTTATTTCAGCTTATGTAAGTGAAAGATTTAAATTAGATTTACTTATTATAACACTTATGATGAATTATATTGCTGATTACATAGCTTCTTACTTTACAACATATGTAGTAAAAGATCCTTTAGGAGCAGATTCTTCAGCAATTCAAACTCAAAAATTAATAGACAACATTTTACCTAAAATGTTTGAAGGATATTCATTGCACTGGGGATTTGTAATTGCGGTTATTTGTGTTTTAGTTGTACTTTTCATAATGAAAAGAACAAGCTTCGGATATAAAGCAAAAATGGGAGGTTTAAACGCTAATTTTGCAAATTATGGTGGAGTTAATAGTACTAAAATGATGTATTATGTATTAATGCTTAGTGGAGCTTTAGCTGGACTAGGTGGTGCATGTGAAGTTTTAGGTACAAGATATCGTTACGTAGATAATATGATTACATCTCCAGGATATGCATGGACTGGTATTATAGCTTCATTAATGTCAAGCAATCATCCAGTTGGTATTTTAGTAAGTGGTATTTTCTTAGCTGGAATTACTACAGGGGGAAGTACCATTGAGCGTAGTATGGGAGTACCATCAGAAGTAACAACAATTATTCAAGGTATAATTACTTTATTAATCACTGCAAAGTTTGCTGTTAAGTGGTATAAGAAGAAACAAAATACAACGGATAAGGAAGGAGTAAAATAATGGAGTTAAGTGTAGATTATTTAGCAGTGGTGGCTAATTCAACTCTTCGTATGATGACACCTATTTTATTAGTAACTTTAGCTGCAGCTATATGTACTAGAGTACGTATTTTTAATATTGCAATGGAAGGAACAATGTTAACAGGAGCATTCTTCAGCATTGTTGCCAATTATTATACTCATAATGTATTTTTATCTGTTCTTGCAGGAGCAATTAGTGGAATGATAGTTTCTGCCATTGTAGGATTTTGTATTATTAAGCTAAAAGCATCTCCAGTTGTTGTTGGTATGGCTACTAATACCATGATGGGTGGAGCTACAACATACTTACTTTATATAATTTTCAAAACAAAGGGAGTATTTACAGATCCAAGTTTAGTTAGTCTTCCAAAGATTGATTTACCTATAATTAAAGATATTCCTGTATTAGGAACTATTCTTTCAGGTTTAACATTTATTGATTATTTAGCTTTTATATTAGCAATAGGAATATATATTTTCTTATATAAAACAGTATTAGGCTATAGATTACGTGCTATAGGAATTAATAAAGAAGCTGCAAGAAGTCTTGGTACTCCAGTAGAAAAGTATCAATTCTTAACAATAAGTTTATCTGGAATATTATGCGGGTTAGGTGGAGTTCTTCTTTCTATGGGAACTGTAACTTTATTTATGCAAAATATGACTTCAGGACGTGGATATATTGCCATGGCTGCTAATAATTTAGGAAAGTCTCATCCAATAGGAGTTCTTTTATCAAGTTTATTCTTTGGATTTTCACAAGCAGCAGGAAACGTACTTCAAAATACATCATTAAAAACACAAATTACTGCATCTATTCCTTATGTAGCAACAATTGTTGCACTTATATTATTTAGCATACAAAATAAAAGAAAAAAGAAAAATAAGTAGGTGAATAAGTATGAGGTTTTTACACTTATCAGATATTCACTTTTTAAGAAAATATCATAAAGCTGAAAAAGGATATAATTCTATTTTTAATAATATGACAAACCCTGTAGAACAAATTAAAAGTTGTCTAAAGAAAGTAGATTTAAAAACTATAGATTTTATTATTATTACTGGTGACTTAGTAGAGTCAGGGAGCGCTGAAGACTATAAAGTTTTAAAATATGAATTAGATAGGTTGTTTAAAGGTATTCCATATGTAGTTACATTAGGAAACCATGATAATAAAGAAGCTTTTTATAAGGGTTGGTTTAATAAGGAATCTAATAAATCCTATAATGTTGTTAAAGAAATAGGTGACTTAAGGATAATAAGTTTTGATAATTCCAACTATAAAAATAGTGATGGATTTATTTCAAAAGAACAATATGAATGGATAAATAAACAATTAAAAACTGATTGTAAAAAAGATACCATATTAATGCTTCATCACCACCTTTTAAAAGACCAATTCACTACTCCATCAATAGATTTTGATGATAGTTTTGAGGAAGTTATAAATAGTAGTGATATTATTGGAATTTTTACAGGCCATACTCATCATCCCTTTAAGGGTGTTTTTGCAGACAAGCCTTATTTTACAGCAGGAAGCTTGAGTTTTGTAGGTTATGATGAGAATAATGGTATTGTAAGATTTGAAGAATATCCTAGATTTAGTCTTTGTAAATATAAAGAAGGAAAAATTTCAGTAGAAGTAATTTCAGCTTTAGATGAAAGTAAGTTATTGACAGTAGTTAATTTTAAAGAATAGATTAAACTAGTATGAGTTTTTATAAAATATACATAAAAGTTCATTGAAATAATATAGAGATGTTAAATTACATTTTTGTAATGTTAATGAAAGATAAATCCCTATGATGTAAAGATAAGATAAAGATATAATAACTAATGTAATATAGAAATATATTTCATTAGTTATTTTTTTATTATAAAGAATATGAAAAGAGGAGATAAATATGAAAAATATTTTAACCTTGTACAATAGTAATAAATGATGATTTTTGTGATAAAGCAGAAGTAATTTTAAGTAGGGTGAATGTTAACTTTAAATTAGATAAAGATAAATCACAAGATGAATTAATGAAGCTTATAGATGATTTTAATGATAGAAGATATAGTTACTAAGAAGGTTAGGGGTAAGTAAGAAAAGTATCAATAAGACGATATTTATGCAAACTTTAGTTTACTTTAGTATTCCAGTTGTTTTGGCTTTTGTACATTCGATAGTGGGTATAAAAGTTACAAATACTGTAACAAGATTGCGTAAAAAGTTAGATGGATTAGGTATTCAAAATGTCATTGAAACTAGAAGAGGACTTGGGTATATAATTGAATGAAAGCAAGTGATTTTTTAATAGCAGAATAAATAAATAAGATAATAAAAGCATTAAGCAGAGATATGCACGAAAATGTTAAACATTATCGAGAAATACAAGAAGAGTATAGGGAGTATATTGAAACATGGGTACATGAAATAAAAACTCCAATAGCATCTAGCAAACTTTTAATAGAAAATAATAATAATGATGTTACCAAGAAGATAGATATTCAAATTGATAAAATAGATAATTATGTGGAACAAGTTTTATATTACTCTAGAAGTAATGAAGTTGGTAAGGATTATATTATAAAAGAAGTTAGTATAGAAGATGTAGTAAAAAGGAACTATAGTGATGATAGTATTTCCTAAAAATAATTTTGTAATTAAATAGAATAAAAAATATGGATTGTATAAATAATTTATAATAAGTAAAAAGCAGGCTAATTAATATATACTGTTAATTAGACTGCTTTTTACTTATATATAAATGTCTGATAGTTCAATTTTTACATTTTCACTAAGGTTATCATATGAAGTATATTCAGTTTCTATATTGGAAGTTTCTGTTAAAGGTAATTTTATTAAAAAGCTAGTTCCCTTATTAAGCTCTGATTTAACAGAAATTTTTCCATTATGTAATAATACAAATGATTTTACAATAGATAATCCAATACCACTACCTTCATTTTTTCGAGAAAAGCTAGTATCAAGCTGGGTGAATTTATCAAAAATTCTATTTAAATCTTCTTTAGCAATTCCTATACCATCATCTTCCACTGATATATATAAGTAATCTTTAAAAATTAAATTTATTCTTATTTCACCATAAGGTTTAGAAAATTTAATAGCATTTGATAATAAATTTAATATGATTCTTTCAATTTTATCTGAGTCGAGTTTCAAGATTATATCTTCTTTATTAGTATCAAAAATTAAATTTAAATTTTTAGAGTTTGCATAAGGAATTACAGAACCAACTAATTCTTCTATTAGATTTACTATATTAACAGAAGATAAATTTAGTTTAGTATCATCTAACTCATGTTTTTGTACATCAATTAGATTATTTATTAATCTTAATAATCTTTTACAATTATTATCAATAATAGTTAAAGTATTGTTAGAATAAGAATTATACTCTATATTATTATAATTTATTAATTGTATAGCAGACATAATTACATTAATTGGAGTTTTAAGTTCATGGCTAATGTTAGATATAAAATGAGTTTTTATTTTGTTTGCTTCTTCAGCCTTATGCATAGCATTTATAATTGCTTTTTCATACTGTTTTTTGTAAATAATATACAAAATTAAAGCGCATATCATACTTAAAAGTGCAAGCAGTAATATCAATGAAGCAATAAATATATTTTTATATTCTTTTATTATATTAATTGGATGATTTAGTATAACAGAATCTTTAGGTAGATTAGAAATATTTATATTAAATTTTTTTAAAGCTTTATAATCAAAATAATATTCATTTGCTGTATCATCATCAATTAATAAATCCTTAGCATCATATCCATTTAAAAGATTCAATGCTATGGAGCCAGCTTTTTTTCCTTGTATAAAATGATTTATTACCTTTCCACCAATACTTCCATAACCTACATCATAATTTAAAGTGGAGTAAATTGGAGTAGATGCACAATTTGCAGCAATTAATTTGTTAAGTGAATTCTTATCAAAAGCATCAAGATCTTTAAATTTACTTATGTAAAGTTGTATTATAGCATTATTATCAGAAAGATTAGATAATGTAAATAATACTTCTGATAAAGTTTTATCTTTTGTTAAAATCCATTTAAAATTAATATCAGGATAATCTTTAAGAATTTCTTCATAAGTTGAGTCACCATATGTATCAATAAATGTTATAGTATCTACATTAGGATGAAAAGTTTTAATTAATTCAATATTATCTTTAATAGATTCAACTTCATATACTCCTGAAAAAAAATCACATTCTAAAGCTCGATTTAATCTTTGAAAATCTTGTACACCTAAGAATGAAATGGGAATATTTTTAAATAAATCATCTCTATATTTAATACAAAATTCTGTTGCATCATCATCACCAGCGATTACAGCATCAATTTCAGTATAGTTTTCTAATGAATATTTAAGTAAATTATAGAATTTTTCTTCGTTTTCAATACTATCAAAAGTTTTTGAATTCATATATTGAATTATTACATTAGAGTCTGCAGTTAATCCTTTTTTTATTCCGTTAAATTGGTCTTCAATACTTATAAAACTAGGATCAAATGAACTGATAAAAAGAATGTTTAATACATTTTCTTCTGTGCTTAAAGCAAAAATAGAATTTGTTTTAAGAACAAAGGAATTGCTTATGAATATTAGTAAAAAAATAAATACTTTAAATTTTTTCATATGTTTCTCCAAAATAAATGTTAAAAATTATAAGCATAATTATAACAAATAAAAAAAAGAAAAAATGTAAATTTTTGTCGATGGAAAAAATTAATTTTTTAACTTTCTAAAAGATAATGGAGTTTTTCCGTGAAGTTTTTTAAACATTTTTATAAAATTACCACTATGGTTATAGCCAACTTTTTTTGCAATTTCATCAATGCTTAACTCAGTGGTAGAGAGTAAATTTTCTGCTAAAGCCATTTTAAGTGATGTTGTATATTGGCTGATAGACATATGATATCTAGATGAAAAACCTGCTTTTAATTTTTGCTCATTTAAAAAAATAGTTTTACTTAATGCACTGATAGTTGGTGGATTACAAAACTCATTGGTTAAAATATCATGAGCTTTTTGAATAGCATTTACATCAGAAGCTGTTAAAGTTACAGTGCGATTTTTTCCAATTGTTACATGTCCATAATTTAATTGGTTAGTAAAAACATTTTCTGGAGATGATTGAATTTCTAAATTAATTAAAGCAATACATTCTAAAATTTTACTTTCTAAATATAAAGATGAAAGTTGACCTTTTTCACCACGACTTATTAAAGTTTGAATAATGGCAGTTACTTCAATGGGCAGATAATTATAAGTAAAATTAGTAATGAAAGCATGAAAATCTAAACTGTTTGGAAAATTTTTTAAAATAATTTCATCAAAATACTTTTTATAGATAGTTATTTCTGCACCGTGAAAGTGTTGACCTTTTTTCCAGGATTGCTTTCCTTTTGACCCTTTTTCATTAACAAAAAAAGAAGATGGTGTAAATGAGGAAATAGGGTTATTTTCAATCTCAAATTGAGTTTCTCCACTATAAACAGTACCAAATTTTATAAGTTCTTCATTATGTTCAAATGAAATAGAAAAATCATTTGGAATAGTATAATCACCAATTCCAAAATCATAATATCCTTCTCTTGTATATTTAATAAAATAGCCAAGATTTTTTTTATTTTCATTGGTGTATAGTATGTAATTATCTTTAGGATAAGCTGTAAATGTCATTTTTTTTAAAACATTATTTTGAAATTCTTTTGTACTTTTAGCAATCATTAATTAATCTCACTTTCTTTAGATATAATCATTTCTTTTCTTTAGTTTTGGTAATAATAAATTTAAAGTAATATTTATTATAACAAAAATATTGTTTAAATAGATGATAAAATTATCAAATTAGGTGTATAACTTGAAATGATAATCATTCTCATATACAATTTGAACATAGCAAAATGCAGAAAACAAATGAAGTGTGGAGGTATGCAAAGATGAAAAGAAGTTTATTAAAAACATTAGCATTGGCTTGTGTGACAAGTGTAATGCTTATGGGATGTGGTAAAACTGGAAATGTTGCAGAAAATGTTGCTAAAGAAGATACAATGGTAGTTACAGATGTAAGAGGGGAAGTTGAAATACCATCAAATCCTAAGAGAATAGTTGATTTAAGTGGAAATAGTGATATTTTATCAATTTTAGGATATGATGTTGTAGGTACAGCCAATAGTGATGCTTATGATTATACTAAATTTCCTTCATATTTAGAAGAAAGATTAAAAGGTGCTGAAATTTTAGGATATAGTATGCAAGATACTATGGATGTAGAAGCTGTAATGAATTTAAATCCAGATTTAATCGTTATATCAACAGTTCAAGAAAAAATGTATGATCAATTAAGTGAAATTGCTCCAACAGTAATGATTCAATTAGAAGCTTTAAATTGGAAAGATGATGTTAGAAACTTAGCAAAAGTATTTGATAGAGAAGAAGTAGCTGAAACTTGGTTAAGCAATTATGAAGCAAAAGCTAAAGAAACAGGAGATAAAATTAAAGCTGAATATGGTGAAGATACAACATATCTTTCATTCTTAGCAAGTGGTGGACAATTCTTTGTGTTTGATGGTGCAGGATTTGGAGATGTATTATATAACGATATGGGATTAGCTAAACCATCAGGAATGCCAGAACAAACTGATATAAGCCTTCCAGTTGTTACATACGAAGGATTAGCAGCAATAAACACTGATTATATATTCTTAATAGCAACAGATGAAGATTTAGCAGAACTTCAATCAAATGCTATATGGAATAACTTACCGGCGGTTAAAGCAGGCCATGTGGTAGTATTACCTTCATCACCTTACTTTAATCAAGGATATAGTTCAATAGGAAGAGAAGTCTTAGTAGATGAAATAGGTGACATGTTAAATGAAACAAAGCAATAAACCATTATTAATATTTTTGATTGTAAGTTTATTACTTTTAGTAGGAGGACTGGTTCTAGCCGTAAGGTTAGGATCCGTCCATATTGCTTTTTCAGACATTTTTAACAGTATTTTTAATTATAGTGAAACTTTAGAACTAATGCTTGTTAGAGATGTTCGTATTCCAAGAGCACTTTCTGTTTTAATGACAGGAGGAATACTAGGAGTAACAGGTGCAATGATTCAAGGTGTTACAAGAAACCCTATAGCAGAACCATCTATACTTGGTGTAAGTCAAGGGGCAACTTTAGTAATAGCTATTTTTTATGCAGCAGGAATAGGAATAACAACAAAAAATGTAATGATTGCTTCATTTATAGGAGCACTTATAACTGGTCTTATAGTTTTAGGCTTTATATCTAAAAAAGCAAATAATAATTCCATTGCAAAAATCCTTTTAGCAGGAACAGCCATGAGTACATTCTTCGTATCCTTAACAACAGTAATAGGACTTTTAACAAATCAATCTCAAATGATAGGTTTCTGGGTTTCAGGAGGATTTAGAAATGCAACTTGGGCAGATTTTAAACTTGTATTTATTGTAGGAATTATAGGTCTTATAATTACAATGATATTATCACCAAAGATAAATATTTTAAATCTTGGAGATGATGTGGCCATTGGTCTTGGTGAAAGTCCAGAAAAAATAAGATTTATTACACTTATGGTTATGATACCTATGATTGCAGCAGCTGTTGCAGTAGGAAAGAACATAGCATTTGTAGGGCTTATTATCCCTCAAGTAGTAAGAAAGATTTTAGGTGAAGATTATAGAAAAAATATTCCTTGTTCATTTTTACTTGGAGCAGTGCTTTTAACTTATGCTGATATTGCAGCAAGAATGTTATTTAATCCATATGAAACTCCTATTGGAGTATTTACAGCAATTATAGGAATACCATTCTTTATTTCAGTGGCTAGAAAGGAGAGAGGATAATGAAGAAAAATAAATTTAAAATAGTGTTAGTGATTTTAATGGCTTTATTAATAATCTCCTTTGGAGTGTCCCTATGTTGGGGTACATATAAGGTTACACCTTTAGAAGTTATAAATACTTTACTTGGAAATGGAAGTAAACTTCAAAATACAGCAATATTAAGTATAAGATTACCAAGGCTTTTAGTGGGAGCATTTGTTGCCATTGCATTATCAACAGCAGGAGCAATACTTCAAACCATCACTAAAAATGATTTAGCTGATACAGGAATAATAGGTATAAACGCTGGTGCAGCAGTGGCAGCAGTATTATTCATTACATATTCTACAGGAGCTTATTATAGTGAATTAGGACAACTTTCAATATTTGTACTGCCATTTATGGCCATAGTCGGTGCATCAGTTACAGCTATTATAATTTATATGATGTCAACAACTCATGAAGGAATAAGACCTAAAAGGTTATTACTTATAGGAATTGGATTAAATGCAGCACTTAATGCTTTTATAACTTTCTTTACATTTAGAGGTGGAGTAGGAGATTATAACAGAGTATTAATATGGACATCAGGAAGTCTTTGGGGATCAGGATGGAGCTATGTAAAAGTGATTGTTCCAATAGTAGCTGTAATGTTTATATTGGTTTTATTAAACCATAAAAAATTAGATGTTTTAAATCTTTCAGATGAACTTGCCATATCACTGGGATTAAATATAGAAAAAGAAAGAAAAAAATTCTTAAGCTTAGCAGTTGTTTTAGCAGGAACTGCCACAGCTTTTGCAGGAAATATTGGATTTTTAGGACTTATAGCACCACATATTGCAAAGAAATTAGTGGGACCTTATCATAAAAAGTTTATATCAGTATCAGCAATGATAAGTATAGTAATAGTACTTATTGCAGATGCAGTTTCGAGAAATTTATTTTCTCCAATTGAAATTCCAGTGGGAATAACAGTATCAATATTTGGAGTACCATATTTTATTTATTTAATGATGAAGGAGAAATAATTATGGAAGCTATCAGTGTAAAAAACTTAAGTGTAGCATATGAAAATAACACAATAATTGAAGATTTAAGTTTATCCATACCTAAGGGGAAAATAAGTATAATAATTGGAGCTAATGGATGTGGTAAATCAACATTTTTAAAAACATTAGCTAGAATTAATAAACCTAAGGCTGGAGAAATTTTTATAAATAAAAAAGATATTAAAAAGATAAATGAAAAGAATATAGCAAAGGAAGTGGCATTTCTTCCTCAAGGGCCAGTATGCCCAAGTGGACTTACAGTAAGAGAACTTGTGGCCTTTGGTAGATTTCCACATCAAAAGCTTATTGGTGGCTTAAATAGTCATGATAAAGAAGTTATTGACTGGGCAATAAAAGAAACAGGACTAAGTGAATTTGGAGATAGAGAAGTTGAAAATTTATCTGGTGGCCAAAGACAAAGAGCTTGGATAGCAATGACTTTAGCTCAAGAAACAGAAATAATAATGCTAGATGAACCTACAACTTATTTAGATATGTCTTATCAGCTTGAAGTATTAGAAGTTCTTGAAAAGCTAAATAAAGAAAAGAATATTACAGTGGTTATAGTTCTTCATGAGCTTAATAATGCATGTAGATTTGCAGATAACATTATTGGATTTAAAAAGGGAAAAGTTATTTGTGAAGGAAAACCATTAGATGTAATTACTAAAGAAAATTTAAAGAAAATATACGGAATAGAAGCTAATCTTACAATAAGTGAAGATGGCAAGTATCCAATATGTATGGAATACGATCTTTTTAGGGAGGCTTAATGAGAAATAAAAACTTTTTAATAATAGTAATAGGGCAGATAATTTCTCTCTTTGGAAATGCCATACAAAGATTTAGTATGTCATTATACTTATTAGAGTTTACAGGAAGTACAGCTGTATTTTCACAGATATTAGCAATATCAACAATACCTTATATAATTTTTGCACCTATTTCAGGAAAGCTTTCTGATAGTGTAAATAGGAAAAAAATAATGGTATATTTAGATTTCTTTTGTGCAGCACTTATTGGAATATATGCATTTATATTATTAAGAGGAAATGATAGTGCACTTATAGTTGGTACAGTGATGTTTATATTATCAATATGTTACACATTATATGGACCAGCAGTAACATCTTCCATACCTCAAATAGTAGATGAAGAAAATTTAACTTCTGCCAATGGAATAATAAATCAAGTAGGATCAATAGTAAATGTGGTAGGACCTATTTTAGCTGGAATACTTTATGGATTACTTGGAATAAAAGTTATTGTAATAATAAATGCTGTAAGTTTCTTATTATCAGCAATTATGGAAATGTTTTTAGATATTCCAGATGTGGCTAAGAATGATGAAAGTACAGAAAAACTAGTATCAATGGACTTTATAAAGAAATCATTTGGAGATATGAAGGATAGCTTTGTATATTTAAAAAAGGAAAAGAAAGTTGTTCTTGCAATTATAGCTTCATATGCATTTTGTAATATATTCTTAGTACCTATTTTATCAATAGTTGCACCATATTTTATTAATGTATTACTTGCACTTCCATCAGAGATTTATGGAATTGTTGAAGGTGTATGTGTACTAGGTATGATATTAGGAGGATTCTGGATAAGTATAAAGCCAAAGATGTTCTCAATGAAAAAGGTACATTATACATATTATCCTATGATAGCTGGTGTTACACTAATGTCTATTTTAGGATTTATAAAGATAAATAATTATGCAATGGCAACAATTTTTGCCTTTGGTGGATTATTAATTATGTTATCTTTATCATTATCAAATGTACTTACATTAACATTTATACAAAAACAAGTTCCATCAAATATGCTTGGACGTGTATCAGCATTTTCAGTGGCAGTGGCAACGATAAGCGTTGCGCCGGGGCAATTATTATACGGACAAGTTATTGATATGGGAATACCACTTGGAATAATTCTTATTGTAACAGTGATATTTAATATTGGACTTGTTGTCTTTATTAAGAAGAGGGTAAGTGACACAGTTGTGGAAAGTGAAGAAAAAGCAGCTTAAGATAATGATGAAATATTAGTGATAAATGATGAATTGAGGAATAAACTCATAAGTTTAGAAAACTGTATAATTAAGAATGAAAAATTAAAAATGAATATGCTTAATTAATTGAAAATTGATAATTAAGGATAAAAGTCTTTCAAAGTTTGGAAAGATGAAGAAATAGCTGAAAGTAGATTTAATAAGGGGAAGTGTTGCCCTTATTGTAATCATTACAAAATATCTAAATACGGAAAATACCATGGAAAAATGGCATTAAAATTTTACAATGCAAGGGAAGCAAGGAAGCGTGGAAAAGAAATAAATACAAGAGGTATATCCAAGGAATTTGCCTGTGTGTTATGTGGTGTAGATAGATTAGGTAATTTATACACTGGATTAATATATGATGGTAGACCTAAATATACCGATATAAATAGGGCTCTATTAAATGTTGTTGAAGAGAATTCTATATTATGTACTGATAATCATAGGAGCTATATCTCCTTTGCAGCTCAACATAATTTTGAATTACATCAAATTAGAGATGGAAGAAAAACTATGGATATTTACAATATTCAAAGAGTTAATGCCTTTCATAGTAGTTTAAAAAGATGGATAAACAAGTTTAATGGAGTCTCAACAAAATACCTAACTAACTACTTATTCTGGTATAAGTGGAGGCAATTATTTAAAACAGAAATGGAAAGAAATAAGCCTAAAAAATTCTTTATTCATGCTAATTCAACATATTCTATATCTTTAATAAAGGATTTTAAAATCAGAAGACAAATATATATATATAAGGTAAGATATGTTTTATTTTACTGTTTTTTAATGTGCAATTAATATAATGATTGATGAACAATCTAAATGAATTGCGAACTAAAAAAATACCGCATATTTTTTATTTAATAATACGGTATTTTCATTAATTTTATTTTCTTAATATATTAAATTTTATAATAAACTACCTAGAATTTATTTAAAATAATTTAAATTATTCCAAATGAGTTTTTCTGAATTGGATTCTGTATCTCCAAAGTAGTCTATAAAATCTTTGTAATGTTTTGCACCCATTTTTTCATAAATTCTCTTTGCATTATCATTTCCTTTTACAATACAAATACTCATATGTTCATAAGCTTTAATATAAGCATAGCTTCCTACTGTATTGATAAGTTTTGTTCCAACACCTTTTCCTCTTGAAGTTTCAGAAACATGCAGTGAATCTAAATATAAGCAATTCTTTAATTCTTCATCTTCCTTACATGCAGAAAAACCTAAAATTTTTTCGTTTTCATACGCAACAAAGATCCTATGTTTTTCTTTATTAAGATATTCTTGCCATTTCTTTATTCCTTCATTAACAGTCAATCCATTCAAAAAGTTATCTGGTAACAAACCTACATATGTTTTTTTCCAATTCATAACATATAAACTTGCAATTGGTTCAATATCTTCAGCATTTGCTTCTCTAATATTCACTATATTCACCACCTAAAATTTAATTTATATAAATCAAGTTTAATATTATTATAAATAAATTATAGCACATTTTTTAATACCGTATTATTCAATTTTCAAAGATCATTTAGTTCGCAATATTAAAATATTGCGATTTAAATGGACGTCTATTGGACATCCCTTTATGTTATACTTATTTCCACATTATTTTAAAACAAAGCTAAAAATAATTGAAGCAGGAAAAGTTAATAAAAAAGAAGTAATAGTTGGAGATTGGTATCTTTAATTGTTACTTCTTTTTTGTGAAATTGTAAATTTTGAATGAGGACAAGTGAACCGTACCATAAATAAGTGAGGTTTATAGCTTTGGGCATTGATATAACTTGCCTAAGGCTATTTTTTTATCTAAAAATAACGTATCATAAGTAAGGTTATATTTACAAATTATGCTATAATAAACTTAAAGTGAAAGGTAAATAGGAACTACTGATTTTATAGGAGGAAAGTGATGGATTATTATGCACGTGCAAAAAAATTTATATTAAAGAATGCAAGACCTCTTGATATGGCAAGATGGAACTACTTATTCGAAAATGGAAGTAAGGAAGATGTTATTAATATTTTAAAAACTTATCAAAATACTGATGGTGGATTTGCAAATGCACTTGAACCTGATTGTTGGAATATTAATTCAACACCATTGCAAACCTGGGCAGCAACTAGAATCATAAAAGAAATTAATTTAGATGATAAAAACCATCCAATAATAAAAGGGATTATAGATTCTTTATCATCTAATGATGAATTTGATGGTCATAGATGGAATGGTTTAAATACAGTAGTAACAAATGATAATTATCCTCATGCCCCCTAGTGGTCTTATAGCCAAAAGCAAGAATTGAAATATAATCCTACAGCGAGTCTGATAGGTTTTATATTGAAATATGCAGAAAAACATACTGCTATATATAAGTTAGCCTGTGAGTTATCAAAAGAAGCCTATGATTATTTTAAAAAGAGTTTCCCTTTAGAGTCTATGCATGAAAGCGCTTGTTTTATAGAATTATATGATTATATGAAAGAATGCTCTATATCCAATTTGATAGATATGGAAGAATTTAATAAATTATTACAAAAACAAATTAAACAAGTTATAACATATGACACTAAAAGATGGAGTAATGATTATATATGCAAGCCGTCATTGTTCATAGACAGTAAGTCAAGTGATTTTTATTTAGAAAACAAGGATATATGTGATTTTGAATGTCAATTTATTTTAAATATTCAAAATAATGATGGTTCTTGGAATGTTACATGGGATTGGAATAATTATCTTGAAGAGTGGGCTATAAGCAAAAATTGGTGGAAATCAGATATTATTATAAAAAATATTAAGTATATTAAGGAATTTCAGTGATAAATTCTATTTGTGGAGGTGTTAGAATGAATTTTTCGCTTGTTACTATTATTGATGAAGACTTAAATCAGTATAAAGCAGACATGCAAGAAGCATTCCAAAAAGGGTTTGAAGATGTTTTTGGTAAGACTGAGGATATTATTCTTCCTGAAAAAGATATTGACAATTCTTTAAATCAAAAGAACTCAGTTGCATATAAAGCAGTTGTTGATGGTGAAATGGTTGGAGGTGCTGTTGTGGTAATTGATGAAAAAACTCAGCACAATCATCTTGATTTTCTTTATGTTAAGTGTGGCACTAGTAGTAAAGGTATTGGTAAGGCAATGTGGGATGAAATTGAAAGATTGCATCCTGAAACAAAGGTATGGGAAACTTGCACCCCATATTTTGAGAAAAGAAACATTCATTTTTATGTAAATAAATGTGGATTTCATATAGTAGAATTTTTAAATGAAAAGAATCCAGGATTAGATATGCCAGAAGATTTTATTGGTGATGGCGGACAGGGTATGTTTGTATTTAGGAAGCAAATGTAATGTGACAACTAGGAATTTGCACGTGGGATTGTTATATATTCTAAGAAGGGATTATAAAGCTAAAATTGAGCCAATAATATTAAAAGTATTATTGGCTTATGTTATAATTGTTGTAATTAAATAGTGGAAAATATAATTAAGGAAGTGATGGTTAATTCTTGAGATATTTAAATACAAATAAACAATTTGAAAACTATAAAGAACTTGTTAATGAAGAATATTTTGTAGATAAATCAATGATAATTAAAATGCTGAATGAAAAAATATCTACTAAGAGCAAGTATATATGTATTACAAGACCAAGGAGATTTGGTAAATCAAGTATTGCAGATATGCTGGGAGCATACTATTCTAAGGCTGTAGAATCTAAAGCAATTTTTGATAAATTAAAGATAAATGTATGCAAAAGTTATGAAGAAAATTTAAATAAATATAATGTGATAAATATATCATTCAATAGCATATCAGATAGAGGAAATACATATGATGATTACATTAAAATGATAAAAACTACCTTGGTAAATGATATTGTAGAAATGTATCCTTATATAAAACCAGAAAAGTATTTTACAATAAGCGATATGCTTTATGATACAAAAGAAAAATTTGTTTTTATCTTTGATGAATGGGATTATATTTTTAATAATAATTTATTTGAAGAAAATCAAAATGATTTTTTAGAGTTCTTAAGAAATCTTTTAAAAGATCAACCATATGTAGCTCTTTGCTATATGACAGGGGTGTTACCTATTAAAAAATATTCTAGTGGTAGTGCACTAAATATGTTTGATGAGTATACATTTTTAAAAGATAGAAAATTTGGAGAGTATTTTGGTTTTGTAGAAGAGGAAGTTATAGAGCTTTGTAATAGAAATGGTAAGATGAACTTTAAAGATCTAGAGAGTTGGTATAATGGATATTTTACTGCTACTGGAATAAGAGTTTATAATCCAAGATCAGTTGTTAAAGCACTACAAAATAATTATTGTGAAAGCTATTGGACTAATACAGGAGCAATGGATGAAGTAAGTGAATATTTGAAATATAATATTTTAGAAATTAGAGATGAAGTTATTGAAATGGTTGCAAGTGAAGAAATAGATGTAATAATAAAAGAAGAGTTTAGAGCAGGGCAAGGGACACCTAAAACTAAAAAAGAAATTTATTCAGCTATGATAGTGTTAGGGTTTTTATCTTATTATGATGGATATTTAAAGATACCTAATAAGGAGCTTATGTTAGAGTTCGAGAAAGCATTAGAAGATGAATCTTTTGGATATGTTTCTAAGATAATAGAAAATTCAAAAAGTATGTTAAAAGCAACTGTTAATAAAGATGTGAAGATAATAGAAGAAATACTTCATGATATTCATAATTCTGAAATTCCAATTTTGCAATATAATGATGAAAATAGCCTTTCTTGTGTACTTACACTAGCATATCTTTCAGCTAGAGATAATTATAGAGTAGAAAGAGAAGAAAAGACTGGAAAAGGGTATGCAGATTTTACTTTTCATCCAAGAAGGAAAAATGATACGGCTTTTATTGTGGAACTAAAAAAAGACGAAAAACCAGAGATTGCATTAAAACAAATAAGAAGTAAAGAATATGTTGAAAAGTTTAAAAGAGAAAATATGGGTAAAAAAATATTAGCTGTGGCTATTTGTTATGATTCCAAAGAGAAAGAACATCATTGTCTTATAGAAGAAATAGATTAGAAAATGATAAACTTAGTTAATGATGAATTGAGGAATAAACTTAGAGAGTTTGTAAGAATTAAAAATGTAAAATGAATAATTAATGTAAATGAAAAATTATGTGAATAGAGAAGTAATAGTTAGGGGGAAATGCCTGTAGCTATTACTTCTTTTTTACATATTTATAGATTTATAATAATAAAATTTAATTTTTAATATAATTTATATTTATATATAATGTCAAAAAAGTAAGAGAAATAGTTATAAAATTAATATTGAAAAAATTATAATTTATTACTAAAATTTAAAAAGATAAGTCGAATATTGTAGAAAAATGGAGGGAAACATGAAAAAAAGACAAGTGTTTTAGTATTAACAGGTGCAATAACAATAAGTAATATAGGATTAACAACATCTTTTGCAGATGTTAATGATGAAACTTTATTAATTCAAGAAAAGAGTACTATAGTACATAGTCAAGTATCTATAGAAACAGATGGATCAGCTAGAATTGCTGGACAAGATGGTCAATTAGGAACTGCAGATGATGTATTTGTTAGACCAGGAGCAAATGGACAAGCTCCACATGTTGATCAATTTGGAAATGTAACAGTACCAACTGGAGGACGTGTAGAGCTACCAGACGGAACTATAATTTATGATAGAGGTAATGAACAGTCAATAATAGTTCCAGGGGGAACTGTTATTACACCAAATGGTAATGGTGGTGTACCAATGGTAAATCCAGATGGAACTGTTAATGTGCCAGAAGGAAGTATGGTAGTATTACCAAATGGGGATGATGTAACTCCAGGAAGTGGAAGTGTTGTAAATCCCAATGGAAGCGTTGCAAACAAAGATGGAAGTATTATAAACCCAGATGGAAGTATTACAGGTGGAAATACAAACAAACCAGGTGAAGATGTAAATAAGCCCAAGCGAAGACACAAATAAACCAGGTGAAAATATTACAAAACCAAGTACAAATCCTAACACAGGAGATAGATCTGTAATGGGGATGTTAGTAGTAGGATCAATGGCGTTATTAGCTTTAGTTAAAAATTTAAAAATAAAGGAGAAGTTATTTTTAAAATAGAAAACTATAGATATAGCAGATGAAGAAATTTCTTCATCTGCTTTTTTACTAATTAAATATAATTTTATTGAGCTTTAGTCATCCATAGTCCATGAAGATTACAGTAAGCATAAACTTCTTGTAATTTTTCATCAGGACATAAAGCAAATTCAATAACAGGATCAGTATTAGCTTTTAAAAATTTACGTTGAGCACCTTGATTAGTAACTATATAAACCCAACCTATCATATGAGCTTCTTCCATAGGATGTTTAACGCTACCTACATCTACTTTTACAATATTTCCATTAATCTGAAATTGTGGAACGTGTTTTTCTTGTGCTGCATTTGTAGAATTAGCTATTAATTCCTTCATAGGTTTATTATCACAACATATTTCACAGCCATTAGTTGATATTACTTCCACTATATCTTTCTTATCTTCACTTATTAATAATTTATTTTTAAACATTATAAAACCTCCATAACTATTTTTTTTAGTATGTGCTTTAATTAAAAAAATTATTTATCTACAAAGATTTTAGGCTAAAATTGAATAAGAAGTTGTTTTATGTTATTATTTTATGCAAAGTTACTTAATTAATGATAAAAGGTTAGATAAAGTAAAATAAAAGTATTAAAATATTAGAGGTACATTATGAAAAATAATAAAAAATGTAAAAATAAATACAAACAGATTCTTATAGCTGTTTTTTCAGTAATTATAATTTGTTTGGTAGTCCTTGGAGCGGGATATATGTATATTAGAGCTAATATATATAAGAAAACAGAGCCGTTAACATCAGAACATTTACAAGCACCTGTTAAAACAAAAGAAGAAACTATTGAGTATACAGAAGTTGAGGGAATTACTAATGTATTATTAGTAGGTGTTGATGGAATTGATTTTGATGAAAAATATCAAAGATCAGATTCTATGATTATTGCTACTTTAGATAGTAATAAGGAGAAAGTAAAATTAACATCTCTATACAGGGATACATTAGTTTACATTCCTGGTTATGGAGAAGAAAAGATGAATTTAGCCTTTAGTTTAGGGGGACCTGAACTTGTGATGGAGACTATAAAGTATAATTTTGATGTAAATATAGAGAAATATATAATGATAAATTTTGCTGGTTTTGAAGCTATAATTGATCAAATAGGCGGAGTAGAAATTGATGTGAAGGAATATCAATTACATGAATTAAATAAATATATAGGTCAAGCTACTGGGGGAGGCGATTGCCCAGTGGAAAAAACAGGTTTACAAATTTTAAATGGTAAACAGGCTTTATCTTATGCAAGAATAAGAAAAGGTGTTGGCGATGATTATGAAAGAACTGAAAGACAGAGGGAAGTACTTTTTAAAGTGGTAGAAAAATTACAAAAAACTGATGTTATTAAGTATTTTTCTATAGCAAATAAGATGTTAGATTATCTTAGAACTAATATAGGGATTATGGATGGTCTGAATATGGCGTATACTATTTCAAAGTTTTCAAACTTAGAAACAGAACAATTAAGTATACCAGTGCAAGAACTTTGTGTTGATGAAGAAGTTAATGGAAATATGGCTTTAAGAATGGATAGATATGAAAATGCATTAATACTTAATGATTTTATTTTTAATGATACTTTACCTGATTTTATTTTAAATAGAAGCACTGAAAAAAATCAAAGTATTTATTATGAATATGAAGGGTTTGGAGAGTAAAATTACGAATATTATAAAAAGTAAGGGGTTATTATGATGAATAAAAAAATAAAAGAATTAAGCAATAATATTAAAATGCCAGCCATTGGATTTGGAACATATAAGTCAGGCAATGAGGATGAAACAGCAGAAATAGTTAGTTATGCTTTAAAAGTAGGATATAGGCAAATTGATACAGCTTCATTTTATGGCAATGAAATTGGCATTGGCAAAGGAATAAAAAATAGTGGAATTGATAGAGAGGAAATATTCATTGTAACAAAAATTTGGAATTATGACCATGGATATGAAAACACTATAAAAGCTTGTAATGAATCATTAAAGAAGTTACAAGTGGAGTATTTAGATTTATATCTTATACATTGGCCTAATGAATTAAATGCAGAAACATGGAGAGCTTTAGAATATCTTTATAAGTGCGGAAAAGTTAAAGCAATTGGTGTTTGTAATTTTAAAATAGGTCATTTAGAGGAGCTTAAGAAAACTGCACAAATAATGCCAATGGTAAATCAGATAGAAATACATCCATTAAGTAATAAAGAAGGAATGCTTCAGTATTGTCAAAATAATAATATACAATTAGTAGCTTGGAGTCCTATAATGAGAGGAAGAGTATTTTCCAATGAGTTAATTATAGGTCTGTCAGAGAAATATAAGAAAACAATAGCCCAAATAATTTTAAGATGGCATGTACAAAGAGGAGTTATTCCTATACCAAAATCATCAAATAAGGAAAGAATAAAAGAAAATTTAAATATATTTGACTTTGAAATTTCTAATGAAGATATGGAAATTATCAATTCTCTTAATGAAGGTGATAGTGTATCAGTGTCAGGAGTACCAGATAATACAACATATCTTAAATACTAGTCAATCAATAAAAACATTTATCTAAATTAGGTAGATGTTTTTTATTATGATAATAGTAAAAATATTATATTAATATTGGATTCATTTTTGAAGATATGAGAGCATATAATAGTATTTGAACTTATAATATAAGGAGCATTTTAATTAATAAATATTTATAAAAAAGAGTAAGTAATATAATAATAATTAGATTTAATTCTGAAGTAATAAGTAAAGTAATAAAAAATATTAAAAATTATACAATTTAGTGTAGGCTTAATAATTTTAAAGGGGAGAAAAAGATGATCGATGTGCATGTACATTTAGAAAATGGGCCATATACAAAGGAATGGTTAGATCAATTTGTTAACAAGGCCATTGAAAGAAAAATCAAAGAGGTATATTTTTTAGAGCATACTTTCGTTTTTAAGGAATTTTATTTTTTATATGATGAAATGAAGAATTATAATGCATATCAAAATAATTGGTATGGAAATAAAGTGAAAAAAGCACGTAATATTAATGAATATATTAAATTTGTGGAAGAGATGAAAAAATATAAGTTTCCAATAAAAATGAAATTTGGACTTGAAGTATGTTATTCACCAGAACATGAAGAACAAATAAAAGTATGGAAGGAAAAACTGCCATTAGATTTTATGGTTGGTGCAGTTCATTTTATTGATGGATGGGCGTTTGGTCATAAGATGCAGAAGTGGAAATGTGAAGATTACGATATGAATAAGATATATAAACGCTATTTCCAGTTATTTATAGATTTAGCGAAATCTAAATTATTTGATGGATTGGCCCATCCAAATGCATTGCAATGTTTTGGTGCTTTTCCACCAGGTGGTTTTTATCCAATGTATGTAGAATTAGCAAAGCAGATTAAGGCTAATAATATGTATATAGAAGAAAGTAGTGGACTTTCTATTAATTATGGAAATATGCCCTTAGGTATGAACTATGATATGCTAGAGGCTATGAGAAAGGAAGGAGTAGAAATTTGTACAGCTTCTGATGCTCATAATCCTAAAGATTTAGGAAAATATATCAAGGAAATGGAAAAATATATTTTACTACGATAAAATTGAATACTTTTTATAAAGATGGCACTATTAGTATTTTCAGTGTTTGAATTTAATCTTGCAAATGTAATATTAACAGCTTTAAAAATTTTATAATAAGTATTTTTGATTTTAATATTTAATGGTATAATCATATTCTAGTCATTCCTTATGTGATGTATTTATGTTTTTTGTGAAATTATTATATCACATAAGGGATAACTTTATTTTTACAAATTTTGTTTATTCAATAACCTATAATGAAACAAAAAAGTTATTAGAATGCTTAAAATGAGGAGTTAATAGGATGAAATTTTATTTTGCACCACTAGAAGGTGTTACAGGATACATATATAGAAATACATATAATAAGTTTTTTGGCGAAGAAATAGATAAATATTTTACACCGTTTATAGTACCAACAATGAATTATTGTTTTACCTCAAAAGAATTAAATGATATTAAGCCTGAACACAATAAAAATATTAAGGTAATTCCTCAAATACTTACTAATAATGCAGATTATTTTTTAAGCACAACAGAAAAGTTAAATGAATTTGGTTATGATGAAATAAATTTAAACTTAGGATGTCCATCAGGAACTGTGGTTTCTAAGTTTAAGGGCTCAGGATTTTTAGCTAAAAGAGAAGAATTAGATATGTTTTTAGAAGAGATATTTTCAAAAACAAATTGTAAAATATCTTTAAAAACAAGAATAGGTAAAGATTCACCAAATGAATTTTATGAGCTTATTAAAATATTTAATAAGTATCCGTTAGAAGAGCTAATAATTCATCCAAGAATAAGACAAGACTTTTATAAAAATACTCCTAATATGGAGGTTTTTAAGGATGCAATAAAATTAAGCAAGAACCCTTTAGTTTATAATGGTGATATTTTTTCAGTGGAAGATTTTAAGAAATTTAAGTCTGAATGTCCAAGTATTGATACAGTTATGCTAGGAAGAGGACTTATGGCTAATCCAGGACTTATAGGAGAAATAAAAGAAAAATCTATAGTACATAAGGATACTCTAAGAGCTTTTCATGATGAAATATATGCTAGATACAAAGAAGTTCTTTCTGGTGATAAAAATGCTTTATATAAAATGAAAGAGTTTTGGTTTTATATGATTCATAGCTTTGAAGACAGTGAAAAGTATGCTAAGCGTATAAGAAAGTCTAAAAGTGCGGCAGAATATGAAGGGATAATAGTGAGCCTATTTAATGAACTTGATATTTCAGGAGATAATGAAAGAGGATTTTCTCTAATAAAATAATTGAATTATATATAGCAAATATTAAATGATAAAAGAAGAAGGAAAGGTGAGAGCTATGAAAAGAGGAATTGGGGCATACATATCAGCAATATTAATTATATTAAATGGAGTTATATGTATTGTTAATCATCAGCAAATTTATAAATGGATTCCAAGCCTTTGTGGAGCTATATTATTGATAAAAGGAATAATAATGCTCATAGAAGGTATAAGATCAAAGGATTATGCCACTTTAGAAGGAAAAAAAATTGAAAGGGCAATAGTTATTATTGCTATAGGTATAGGAATAATTATAAGACAAAGTGATGCATTATTTATTGTTGGTGTATTTTGGGGATTAGAAGGCTTAAATAAGGCAACTAATTATTTAAACGAAGGATTATACTATTTTACTAGGAAAGAAAAGTTTATTTTTCCAATGAGTAAAGCTATAATTGAATTTGTTTTATCTAGTATATTAATATTTGATCCATTTTCTAAGATAGCAGAACATGTAGTGATATTAGGTTTAGAACTGGTATTAGAAGGAGTATCTGAATTTGTAAATATTTATAAAGGAAAAGAAGAACTGTTAGCATAATATTTATTGAAAAGAAGCTTCCGTGGAAAGGAAGCTTCTTTTCAATATTTAAATAGAGTTTTGTTTTCTAAAGAATATATATAAAATTATTACTAATTTTCCTTTTTACCAAAAACTTTTTCTTGAAGAGCTTTACCAGTTGGTGTAATAGCACATCCACCTAAAGCAGTTTCTCTTAATTCTTCAGGTAAGCCTGTACCAACTTTGTACATAGCAGCAACAGCATCATCAAAAGGTATCTTTGAATTAACACCTGCCATAACCATATCAGCAGTACATAAAGCATTTATTGCACCAGAGACATTTCTCTTTGCACAAGGTATTTCAACAAGACCTGCAACAGGGTCACAAACTAATCCTAATACATTTTTAAAGATGATAGCAGCGGCATCTAAACTCATCTTTGGTGTTCCACCCATAAGTTCAACTACAGCACCTGAAGCCATAGCAGCAGCAGAACCACATTCAGCTTGACATCCACCTTCAGCACCTGAGAATGTAGCGTTCATTCCGATAATCATTCCAATGGCAGAAGCGGCAAATAAACCTTGAATTAATTCATCATCAGTTTTGTTTAATAAGTGCCCAGTTGTTAGAATTACTGCAGGAAGAATCCCACAAGATCCAGCTGTTGGACAAGCAACTATTTTACCCATAGCACCATTTACTTCTGAAGAAGAAATAGCCATAGCCATAACAATTCCGTTACCCATTAATGAGTTTCCAGTATTGCAGTATTGTTGAAGACGGTAAGCATCTCCCCTTATAAGCCCGCTTAAAGAGTAAACCTTCTTTTCTCTACCAGCAGTAGCTGATTCTTTCATTGCATCAAGAGTTATTTTCATTTGAGCAAAAAGATCTTCACGAGAAACATTTTTAAGTTCCATTTCTTGACGAATAGCATATTCACTTAATGAAATTTGTTCAGCAGCACAGATTTCTAAAAGTTCTTTACCTGATCTAGCAATTTTCATTATTAATTACCTCCTAAAGAATTTATTAAAATAACACGGTTTACACCTTCAACTGCTTTGATTGCAGCTATTAATTCTTCTGATACATTGTTATCTACTTCGAAAGTCATTGTAGCATCTTTACCTTTTTGACTTCTTACAAGAGTCATATGAGCTATGTTAATATCGTTATCGTAGAATAATGTTGAAACTTTTGATACAGTACCAGGAATATCATCGTAGCATGTGATGATTGTTGGATATTCTCCAGTTATTTTAACTTTATTTCCGTTTATTTCGTATATTTCAACTAGTCTACCACCGATAGATGAGCCGAGCACTTCCCAATTAATATCATCACAATCTGTCATAAGGATTTTTACTGTATTAGGATGAACTTGTCCTAAATCTGCTGGTAAGAAGTGTACTTCTAATCCTTCTTTCTCAGCAATTAAAAGAGCATCTCTTAATCTTTCATCATCAGGCACCATTCCTAAGATACCAGCAACTAATGCACGGTCTGTCCCATGTCCTTTATAAGTTTCTTTAAAAGAACCATGAAGTAAGAATGTTACATCTTTAATAGGTTTGTTAACAATAGTTCTTGCTATTTTACCTAATCTAGCAGCACCAGCTGTATGTGAAGATGATGGACCAATCATAATTGGGCCTAAAACGTCAAATATTCCAATGTTAGCCATAGTGTTTATCCTTTCTTGTGTAAAAATTTAATATTTATTATAAATAAAAATCTAAGCCTTAGAATTTTCTAAAATTGTAATTATTTTCCTTGTTAATTATACAACAATCGACAAAGTATGTAAAATGTTTTAAATTTATAAAAATACTTGCTATGGAGTTAACTTCAAGTGATAGGATTAATTCATAAGGTATAGAATAAATTTTCAAGAAGTAATCTCATAGTTTATAATTAATATGAAAGAAAGGGAGGAAGTGTTTTGGAGGAGCAATATATTGAGTATATTTTAAAACAGTATTTTAATGATATAAATTATAGTGTAAAGGATGTAAATAGTGGTATGAATAATACCACCAAGTTTTTAGTTATAAATGAAGAAGAATATGTCTTGAGGATATATGAAAGTCATAATGATAAGAAAAAAGTAGGTTTTGAGCATAAGATATTAGAGGAATTAAATAGAAGAAATCTTTCTTTTGTTATACCTAATCCTAAAGTTAATTTTAAGGGCGATACAGTAGCTTTAAGTATTGATGGTAAATTAGCATCTCTTTCCAAAGCCATTAAAGGAAATAATCCTTATTTGAAAGATAAAAAACAATTTTATAGTCTTGGTAAGGCTGTAGGAGAAATAACTAGAGAATTATCTCAAGTAAAGATAGAAATACAATCTAGCTACCAGCCTTGCTATGAATTAGAAAAATCGTATCCTACATGCCCCTTAAAAGATGTAATAGATTTTTGTGATAATCCTTCTGAGGATTTTAAGAGTGAAAGAGGTATTTTAGGGGGATTGAAAAAATATTTTATTGAATTTAAAGACATAATACCAATATTAAGAGAGCTTCCTCATCAGTTTATTCATGGTGATATTAATAGTTCTAATGTGCTAGAAGATGAAAAAAGAAATATTTGTGCAATTCTTGATTTTGAGTTTACTGCTAGAGATTTAAGATGTATGGATTTAGCCATATGCTTATCAGAAGCTATTGCCAATGATGAAGATGATAAAGTTAAATTTGATAATATAACAAACTTTATGACAGGATATAAGAAGTTTATCTCTTTAACTGATGATGAAATAAAAGTAATGCCATATTTGATTATGTTACGTAGGCTAGATGTGATTATTCATTTTTTAGTTAGATATAATGAAGGAATTAATAATAGCTATATAACTGCTGATAAAGTATTAAGAGAGCAGCTAATTAAAGGTAGACGCTTATGTAGATGGGTAGAAGAAAATACGAATCGTATAAGAGAAATTTTAAAATAAAATTGACTTATTAAAAAGTATTGAAAATTTTTGAAAATGGGCACTTTTTATAAAGATGACAACTATAATAATTTTAAGTATACTTTAAATATAGGTATAATTTATGGAGGGTGAAAGGTATTGCATATGATAGATAGAAAAGCAAAAGCTGCAGAGCTACATAGCAATAGATATACATGTTCACAAGCTGTTGCTTGTGCATTTTGTGATGTAGTTGATGTTGATGAAGAAACAATGAAAGTCATAGTAAGAAAATATAGTGGAGGAGCTTATAAGGTATGTGGAGCTGTAATGGGAGCATATGTTATAGCTAACTTTATAAAAGATAATAGAAATATGGAGGATCCAGCAGAGTGGAATGAAGATGATATTGAGTTGTTACAAGAAATAGCAAGGAGATTTAAAGAAAAAAACTCCACTGTAATGTGCAGGGAATTAAAAGGGATAGGGACTGGGATAGTATTACGTCCATGCAGAGGCTGTGTAGAAGATGCAGCAGAAATTCTTGAAGAAATTTTAGAGGAAAGAAGTTAAAAAATATGAGTACATGATGTTAAGGCATTATGTACTCATTTTCTTTTTTAATTTCAATGCTAAGATGTTTCCAAACTGTTAAAATCATTGTTGAATAAGCAGCTATTCCCCCAATAAAATTAGAAATAGGTTCTGCTAAAAATACTCCATTTGTACTTAAATTAAATAATCTAGGAAGTAATATAGTAAGTGGAACCACAACTATTATTTTACGAAGTAGTGAAAAGAAAATTGCTTTTTTAGATTCCCCTAGAGCTACATAAGTTGATTGAGCTGACATTTGCAGGGACATCATAAAGAAACCAAAGAAATAAATATTCATACAATGAGTAGCCAAGGCAACTAAATTAGCTTCGTTATTAAATATCTTAATAAAAAATTGTGGAAAGATCATTAATATAAACCAAATAGAAGTAGTATAAATTATGCAGGCGATGGAACTAAATTTTATGGCGCTTTTAACTCGTATATATTTCTTGGCACCAAAGTTAAAGCCAAGAACAGGTTGAGATGCGCTGGTAATACCCTTCACTGGCATCATAATTATTTCTCTTATGGAATTAAGTACAGTCATAACTCCTACATATAAGTCACCACCGTAACTTTGAAGAGTAACATTGCAGACCATTTGAACAATACTATTAGTTATGGACATAATAAATCCTGATAAACCTAAGGTAATTATATTTTTAAAATGAATAATATTTATTTTAAAATATGTCTTTTTTAATTTTAGTATGGCATCATTGCTCCTTAAAAAGCGAAATACCCAAATGGCAGAGAGAAACTGTGAAAATATGGTGGCTAAAGCAGCTCCTTTTACGCCCATATGTAGTAGGAAGATGAAAATTGGGTCTAAGATTATATTAGTTATGGCACCTACCAAAATAGTCATCATACCAATGCGACCAAAACCTTGGGAATTAATAAAGCTATTCATACCTAAGCTGATCATTACAAAAACGCTACCTAACAGATAAATTGTTATATAATCATTAGCGTAAGAAAAGGTATTATCACTTGCACCAAGAAGATATAGTAGGGGCTTTTTAAAAATTAATATAACAATAGTAAGCATTAATCCAGTAATCAGTAATAAAGTAAAAGAATTACCCATAATTTCTTCTGCTTTTTCATTATTTCCTTTTCCACGTTCAATGGAACAAAGTGGAGCACCACCCATTCCGTATAAATTAGCAAAGGCCATTATTATGGTTATAATAGGAAAAGTTATTCCAACACCTGTGAGAGCTAAACTTGATGCATTAGGAATTCTTCCAATATACATCCTGTCAACAATATTATAAAGAATATTAATGAGCTGAGCTAAAGTCATAGGAACTGCTAATTTTAAAATATTTTTAGATACACTTCCTTTTGAAAAATCTTTACTTATAGACATGAAGAATACCTCCTAAAAACTTAATTCTATCATAAAATCAAGAAAAATAAAAAATTTATAGGAGATATTAAGTAACTTAAAAAATTTAATATTAGTATTTTAGTCTTGCTCATACGATAATATAGTGCCGTCAATAGCATTTATATCATAATTATATTCTCTATTATTATAGTAAAATTCTACTTCATATATATGTATACCATCATCATAATCTTGAGATACTTTAATAAAAGTAACTTGATTATCTGTTAAGTTAGCATGTTGCAATGCTATATTTTTTGCCTCATCAGAACTTATTAAATTTTGTGTAGAAGAGCTTTGAGAATTTGAATAAGAAATAGTATTAGATGGATTATAGTATTCTGCATCATAGTCAAATTTTAATATTTCACCACTGTAAGCATTTATTTCATAATCGTATTCTGTATTATTATAGTAAAATTCAATTTCATATTTATTAATACCATCATCATAATCTTGAGATACTTTAATAAAAGTAACTTGATTATCTGTTAAGTTAGCATGTTGTAGTGCTATTTGTTTGGCTTCATCAGAACTAATCATATTTTGAGTAGATAAATTTTGATTAGTTGAATAAGGTATATTATTAGTATTTATAGTGTTGCTATTAGTATTTTCACTTGAATTATTTAATGAAGTTGTAGTACTTGATTCATATGAATTATTCAATCCAACTGTATTAGAGCAACCAACAAAACCTAAACAAGTACTAAGTATAATTGTAGATATAGTAATTTTTTTCATTGTTATTCACCTCTAAGTTAATTATATTATGAATAATTTATTTTTTTATAAAGTGCAGATTAAAATATAATTAAAAATTTTTAATATTTAATTATAATTAAATATTAAATAAGGCTATTAGCTTTAATTGTTCGTTTAATTATTTTATAAATTCGCGAAAAAATTATTTTTGATATTAAAAAAATAATATATAATAAAATTACGAAAATAAAATTATTTACCAATAAAGTGAAATATAAAATTTTAAAAATGTAAATAATTTAAAATTACAACTAGGGGGAAATTATGAATAAAGGAAAAATATCATGCATTTTAGCTGCTGCTATGATAACTACTCAATTTAGTCCAGTTGCAGCTTTTGCAGATAATAAAGCTGAGTTGATAAGTAATGTTTCTGCTGAAGATTCATCAAATGAAACTAAATATGATAATACTCAATCTTTTGATGAAGAATCAAAAGAAAATCAAGATTCTAATGAACGAGATGACAATAATTCAAATTCAGAGGAAGACTCAAAAGATAATTCATCAGAAAAAGATAATAATGAGCAAAAACCAAGTGATAGTATTGATTCAAATAAAAAGGTGAGTGTAACTGGTAAGTTAGAACTAGACATGAATTTTGCTATGCCAATAAAAAACACTGATAAAGAAAAAACAAATATAAAAGTTACTTTAATGAAAGATAGTGAAAAGGTAGGAGAAGTTCAACTAGGTAATGATAATTTAGAAGGAACAATAGGGAATGTTAACTATACTCTTCAAGCATTAAATGGAAAGAGAATAGCAATTGAAAATGATGCTGAAGAATTAAATTTTTATCAATTAACATTTACTAACTTAGATTTAGGACAGTATTCTCTTAAAGTTGAAGGAGCAGGATATACTACAGCAAATGTTAGTAATATTGATATAACAAAATCATCAAAAAGAGTTAAGATAGGGACAAGCGATAATAGAATAGTACTATCTGATAATAATTCAGAGAATGAATCAGAAGCTAATGTTGAATATTATCCAGGTGTATTTTTAGCAGGAGATGTTAATGGAGAAAACTCTGTAACAAAAGAAGATTATGAAGCTGCTAAAGCAGAAATGAAAAATAAAACAAATACTACTACATATGACATAAATAGAGATTCAAAAGTTGACATAACAGATTTAACTTACATACATGGAAATATAGGAGCAACAGTTAAGACAGCAGAAATAGTTGATACTGATCCAATTATAAATCCAGAAGCTGTAGATGTTAAGTTAGATGATACTAAAGTTTCTATAGGAGAAGGACAAGATATAAAGAATATTTTAGTAGGTGATGGTTCAAAAATATCATTATCAACAAAAACAGTTGATGGTGAAGAGGCTCCAGAAATATCTGAAGAAAATCCAATAAGCATTCCAATGAGTTTAGCAGGTTCAACAAGTGATTCAGAAATAGAAACAGCGTCTTTAAGAACTGCTGCAGAAAATACTATAAACATGGAGCAAGTGGTGATAAAGGCACCTAGAAATACAAGACCAGCATCAGGAAGTGTTGTTATTGATGGTGTAGAATACAAATATGATGAAAGTAATGTAAAACAAAGTTTAGCTAGAACAGCTTCAGGTGAAGCAATGGATGAAATAGTTATTGACTTAGGAAAGCAAGTAGCCGTTAGTAAAATAACTATAAATGTTACTGGTAGTAGAAGTAATAAAAATTTAACAGAAATTGCAAAGGTTGAATTTTTAAATAATGTATATAAAGAATTACCAAAACCAAATATGAATATACCTGTAATTAATAGATTTACAAGTTCAACTGCTGTTGGAAATGAAGCTATGACTATAGGATGGGATCACCAACCAAACGTAACAGGATATGAAATAAAAGTTGAAGAGCTTAACGAAAGTGGAAATGTAGTTTCAACTAATCACTATAAAACAAGCGAAAATACATTAAACATAACTCAAGTAAAACCATATAGTGTTTATAGATTTAGTATTCAATCTCTAAATGGTAAGGATTGGGCAAGTGGATATAAAGATGAGCAAGATGATTATGATGCTAATGCAACAGGAGAAACAAATTTAGCAACTAATGTAAATGATAAAGATGGTAAACCAGATAATGTTGATAATAACTATATGCCACATGCATGGAACTCTACATCAGGTAATTTAGATACAAATGCAAAAGATGAAGTAGCAAATAAAAATTATTTTGGTGCAGATTCAATTGTTGAATTACAAGTTATACCAGAAACAGCACCGGAAGGTCCAGAAGGAATAACTGTTACTGGAACATATAAAGGTTTAAAAGTTAGTTGGAAAGCACATCAAAAAGCTAAAGACTATGATTTATATTATAGAAAAATTGGAACAGGTGCATGGATAAAGGCAAATGATCCAAATGATCCTAAATATGTAGATAGTGATACAACTAATGATGTACCAGATGGAGCTTATGATTTAAGTACAGAACAAAAGAAAGATTCAGATGAATTAATAAGAGGTACAAGTTATGAAATAACTGGTCTTGAAGATCAAACAACATATGAAATTAAGATGACAGCAACTAATCATCATGGTACAGGTGGATTATCGAAAACTTATTTAGGAAAGACAACAGCAATAGTTCCACCTAAGTTTACAAACTATGGATTAATAAATACTGTTGAAGATGGTAAGGTTACTCATATAGAAAAAGTTACAGTAAAAGGAAGTGGTGCATTAGAACTTTCAAATAATGATGGTATGAGTATATTTGATAATGATTACTCAACTACATGGGTACTTAATGATTGGGATTCAGGAGTACATTATGGACAAAGAGCTCCAATAGTAACATTTGATAAGGAATATACATTTGATACTATAAGATTTGCTACAAAGTTAGAAAATACTTCTAAATACCCACTACCATGGCAAGCTAAATTAAGAGTATACTCAAATGATGATACAACATATAATAATCCAGTTGAAGTAATACAACTTAGCGATATTAGAGTTTCTAGTAAAAGAGCAGAAAATGGAGTTAATTATGTAGAAGTAAAATTACCAAAGCCTGTAACAGCAAAGCAAGTTGAGCTTAATCTTGCAGGAGGACGTAATTTAAGTATATCAGAAATGAAATTCTATAATTATGATAGCTTAGAAGATGAGGTAAATGGATTATTTGCAGATGACTTAAAGCTTGTATTAAAAGATGAAGTAAATCAAGCGAAGATTGATGGACTTGTAGAAAGAGCTAAAGCTATAGATCCAGTTAGCTTAGAGTACCATCCAAATCAAAAAAATATTTTAGATGAATTAGAAATAGCACAAAAGATTTTAGATGATGTAAATTTAAATAAAGAAGTGTTAACTATTGATGGAAGTATACTTGATTTTTCACCAAATTTAGGTCAAGCAAATGCATGGCAATCATTGGGAGTTGTTGCTAAACCAGGTGAAACTATAAATATTTATGTGGGAACTGAAGAAGGAAGAGCACACACCAAATATGAAGTATTATTTACTCAAAACTATGCAGAAAGTGGAACATGGAACTTAGGAACTGTACAAATTGGAAATGGTAAAAATGAAGTAACTGTACCAAGTGGTAAGTTTAATATGGATGTTGAAAAAGGTGGAAATGTATATATAAGACCTGTTTCAGGATGGTATGAACAACAAAAAATAAATGTGCGTGTAAGTGGTGGAAGTAAGATTCCGCATTTAAATGTAAATAATATAATAACTGATAGTAATAAACAAGAAGAAGCTAAGAATTTAATAAGAGAATACATAAGAAATCTTAAATTATATGTATCTGATTTACCAAGTCTTTACCCAACAGTAGAAGATAAGGAAAATAATCAATACAAATATGATGAAAAGACAGCTGTATTAAATAGTACAGAAATTGAAAGTGAAAGAGTAATGTTAACTCTTAGCGCAACAGAAGTTTTAACAGGTATTACACAAGGACTTAATGGAGATGAAAATGCTGAAGTTGACAGATTATATGATGCACTTTTAGCTTGGGAACAACTTATGGAAATTTCATATTCATTAAAAGGTGTAACAGAAACAGCTATTGACTTTAATAATAATGGAAGAATAGATAATAATAAATCTGATACTGCTAGTCTAATTGATGGATTAACAGAACAAGAATACTTTAACAAACATAGAGCTCCAAGAAGCCGTATAAATATAAAATATCAAAGAATGTTTACAGGAGCATTTATGTATGCATCTTCTCATCATGTTGGAATAGATGCAGGCTCTGGTATTGGATTAGTACAAGGTGTACCATTTAAATTTAATGCTACAGGAAATATAACTAATCCTAATGAAGGTAGTTTATATGGATGGGGTATATCTCATGAAATTGGACATACTCAAGATGTAGCAGGATTAACTCAAGCTGAAGTTACAAATAATATTTTAGGGTTAATTGTACAAACATTTAATGGAAATGCAAATTCAAGACTTGAAAATGGAACTTATACTACAATGTATGACAAAGTAACATCAGGTAGTGTTGGAGCAACTAGTGATATAGGTGCAAAACTAGGAATGTATTGGCAATTACATTTAGCATATGATAATAATGAAACTTATAAAATGCTAGAAAATAATAAAGATACAGATCCAAATAATGATTCATTCTATGCTAAGTTATATAGAGCTAATAGAATGAAAGCAGCAGCACCGAAGGAAGAAGGATATGATGCAGTAGAACAAACATTTATCATGAGAGCTTCTGATGCAGCACAAAAGGATTTAAGAGAGTTCTTTGAGAAGTGGGGAATATTAGCAAGCCCTAATACTAATAAATATTTAGATGAAATGAAGTATGAAAAAGAAACAAGAGCTATATACTACTTAAATGATGAAGCAAGAAGAAGAAGATTAGATACATCTAATACTGAAACTATGGCTAAGGACACAGCAGTAGTAGCAAACTTTGGAACAGATAATGAAGGAAATCAAATTACTTCTAAATCTTACTTAAATCAAAAGGAAGTTCCATTAAACTTAAGTGTAACAAAAGATTCAGATAAGATTTTAGGATATGAAATTATAAGAAAAGAATCAACATCAACAGGTATTGTGGAATCCCCAGTAGGTTTTGTTGAAAGAGACAGAACAAGTGAATCAGGGGTAACAACTTATGTTGATTCAATAGATACATTAAATAATAGAGTTGTAGCATATAAGGTTGTTGCTTATGACTATGATTTAAATAAAACTGAAGAAACAGTTATAGGAGAACTTAAAATAGCTCACAATGGAAGTATTTCTGAAACTGATTGGGTATTAAGTACTAATACAACTAATGATGAAGATGAAAGAGATGAACATAGTGGTCATGGAACAATGCAACATGGTGTAATAAAGAGAATCAATGACAATAATACAGATACAGTGTTCCAAGGTATGAAAGATGGAAGAGAAGATCCATATGTAATTATTGATTTAAATAAAAATAATTCATTAGTAGGTTTAACTTACACAGCACCACAAAATACTGCTAAGAAATTCTCATTTAGAAATCTATTCAGTAGAAATACAGAAAAAGTATATACACCTATATCAAAATATGAAGTGTATACAAGTTTAGATGGAAATAGATGGACATTAGCAAGCAGTGGAACATTTGACAACACTAAGACTACTCAAACAGTATATTTTAGCGAAGATGGTAAAACAGAAGCACAACAACTTTGGTCATATGATGCAAGATATGTTAAATTAGTTGCTAAAGGAAATTCTGAAATATCAATAGCAGAGTTAGATTTATTAACGGCTGCTGGTGATAATATAGAAATTGGAACAGATAATAATGAACAATTATCTAAAAATGGAATTGGTAGATTAAAATCTGATTATGAATATGAATCTGGCAAAGTTATTCCAAAGGGGTCTATAATTGTAACAGGTGAGTATAGAGGAAATCCTGCATTTAATATACCTTTAGTATTAAATGAAAATGATGAAAACTTTGCAATAAAAGCAAATACTATACTTTTAGCTACATTACCAGAAAATTCAGAGCTTTCAGAAGTGGCAAAAGGAACTTGGATTTATTGGATAGAACCTAATAATCAAGGAAAAGTAGAGAGCGATAAAGGTCAGGTAGATAATATAGAAGGAACTTCAATTAAAGCTGAACTTTACAGATACAATAAATTAGATAATAATGGAGCACCAGTAGGTCAAAGATTAGTAAGTGATACGTTCTTATATGAATTACCAAGTGATTTAAACACATTACCTGAAATAGAGTTTAATAGTTCTAATGCAAGAGCAATTAAAAATGAAAACACAACAGTAATGGAAATAAATGGTGAATTAATGAACAAAGCATTTGAAAATAGATAATAGTAATGGGGGAATAACTTATGAAGAGAGCAAGGACAAGAGTTAAAGTTGCAATTGCCTCAGCATTAGCTATATCTTCGACGGCGGCAGTTATATATGCCGCTCCGGAGATAATGAAGGCAGCTACTTACAGAGCTTCAGAAGAAGCTGTATATCTTGATGTTGAAAAGTTAACTAGTAATACAGTAAAGGTATCTTTAGATAATATTCAAGATATAGCTAAATCTATGCAATTTAGTATTAAGCTAGATGGAAATGTAAAGATAAAATCTAATGAAGATGGAACATATAAAATAGCTGATTTACTTACAAAAACAGTAGAGGCAAAAACTAGTGAAAGTGAAAAGCCATCTAAGAATAGCATATTTACAGATTATACATATAACGAAGCAGACAATACTTTAAATGTTATTATTACATCAGATAGTGCATTACCTAAAACAGGAAATAAAGTAGAATTATTTACATTAGAAATAGAAGCAAAGGATTCTAATAACAGAACATATAATATAATTCCTAATACTAATGAATTATTCAAATATGTTGCAAAAGATAATACAGAATATTCTGATTTAGCAGTTAATTATAATGAAAAGTCTATAAATTTAAATACAGCACCAAAAGTTACAACAAATAAAGATGTAATAGATATATATGATGGTGAAAAGCTAGTATTTAATGATATAAAAGAATTACAAAAGACAGACGAAGATAATGATGAAGTCACTTTAGAAGTAAGAGATATTACTAATGTAACTGACGAAAGTAAAGAAGATACTCAACCACTTATAACAGAATTTACTTCGGAAGAAGTTGGAACACATACATTTAAAGTTTATGCTGTTGATAGTATGGGTGAAAAATCAGAGCCTATTAAATTAATGGTAAATGTAAAGTATAATACAGAACTTGAAAAACCAACAATTACAGGAGCTGAAAAAGTTGAAATTGAAAGTGGAACAGTATTTAATTTATTACAAGGAGTAACTGCAACAGATGCTAAAGGAAGAAATCTTCAAGTAAATGTAACTGGAGATTTAAACTTAAATCCAGAAGAAGATACAAAATATACATTAACATATTCTGCAACTGATAAGTATGGAAAAACTACTGAAGTACAAAGAGAAGTATCTGTTAAAGTTAATAAGGCACCAGTAATTAATGGGGCAGATAATAAGGTTATTAATATAGGAGAAAGCTTTAATCCAAAAGCAGGAGTAACTGTTACTGATGATAGAGATGAAAATTTAACTTCACAATTATCTATAGATGGAAAAGTAAATACTGCAGTACCAGGTGAATATAAATTAAATTATTCTGTAACTGACTCAGGAAACAAAACTACTAAGCTTCAAAGAACAGTAAGAGTTAATAGAGCGCCAATAGTATCAGGGCAGGATAGTGCTATTGTTATAAAGAGTGGAACAGTAGTAACAGAAGAAATGATTTTAGGTGGAATTAATATAACTGATGAAACAAGTTACACAACGAGTGTTAAAGTTCCAGAGATAAATGGAGAAGGTAGATATGATGCTGAAATCAAAGTAACAGATGCAGATAATGCAGTAACTACAGTTACAAGAAAGATTGTTGTTAGTAATGGAAGTACAGCAGAATTACCTAATAGTGGACAAGGTTCATCAAAGGAAGAATCAATAGCTGTACAAGTTATAGATGCTGATGGAATAACTTCATTAAATGAAAAATTAAGTAAAGCAACTAAAGATTATAAGATAACTAGCGCTAAGAAAGAGTTTTCAAATTATGTTCAATATAGCTTTGAAATGACTAAAAAGGAAGCTGTATTTAGAAATTCTGGAACAGTATATTTAGAAGTAAGAGTTCCTAAAGAGATTGATAATAGTACAGGTGGAATTGTTATTACAGAATATGTTGAAATATTAGCAACAAATGTTACTATAAACAATAAAGAAAACTTAAATCATTATATAAAGAGTGAGGATGAAATTGAATTAACTGCAACAGTTACACCTGATAATGCAACTAATAAAGAAATAGAGTGGAATAGTTCTAATGAAGAAGTTATTGCAATTGAAAAAACTGAAAATGGTGTTAAGTTAGTAGCAAAAGGATATGGTATTGCAACTGTTACAGTAAGTGCAGTTGATGGTAGTGGAGCATTTGATGAATTTACATTTAGTGTATCACATGACTTCAAGGAGTTACCAGAGGATATAACTGTAGTTGGTGGAGAAGGAACAGAAGAATCACCAGTAATATATAAAACAGAAAATATTAATTCATTAAAGGAATTATTAAATCTTGCAAAAGACGAATATAAAGTTATGCTACAAGATAAAGAAACTATAAGTGAAAGTGAAATTGAATATAAGTTAGTTTTAAAAGAGAAGAGTAGCTTATTTAAATTATTAAGAACTGCTAATATTGATGAAGAGTCACATTATATTTCAGTAAGAGTGCCAAATAGTGATGAATTTGAAAATGAAATTTATAAGTTAACTAAAAATGATATAAAGGCACCAACTCTTATTTATGATGGTGCATCACAATTGATAGTTGAAAATGGTTCTAAATTTAAAATGCCAGATGTAAAGGCAAAGGATAATTTAGATAAAAATGTTACTGTAACACATGTAATAAAAGATGAAAGTGGTAAAGTTGTAAAAGATATAGATTCAAATGTAGAAGGATTATACACAATAACATATAGTGCAACTGATTCAAGTGGTAATAAATCATCAGAATTGATTGTTAAAGTTAAAGTATTAGAAGCTGATAAGGAAGCACCAGTATTTGAGTATAATGGTGATAAAATTATAGTTTTAGAAAATGGAAGTGAATATGTAGAGCCTGAAGTAACAGCATATGATAATGTTGAAGGTAATGTAGCAGTTACAAAGGAAATAAAAAAAGGTGATGAAGTTGTAGAAAGTATAGATACAACTGTATCAGGAGAGTATATAATTACATATACTGCGTCTGATAGTAAAGGAAATAAAAATGTACTAGAGATAACAGTAATTGTAAAAGAAGTTCAGAATATTCCAACACCAGATGTGCCAGAAACTCCAGAAAAACCTGAAGAACCAGATCAAAATCCTGAGACACCGGATGAACCAAATCAAAAACCAGAAACTCCAGAGAAACCACAGGATAAAGAAGCACCAGTTTTTGATTATGAAGGTGAAACAGACATAGTATTAGAAAATGGACAAATATACAAAATTCCTGAAATAAAGGCAAATGATAATGTAGATGGTGAAGTCAAGGTTGTAAAAACTATAAGAAAATATGATTCTAATGAAGTTGTTGAATCAATAGACACTAACATTGCAGGAAAGTATACTATAACTTATGAAGCTGTAGATAATAGTGGAAA
>NZ_MNRT01000022.1:0-365 GCF_001916075.1 Clostridium sp. 29_15 | reverse complement strand
GTAGAAGTAGTAACTGTATTAAAAGATTTATATAAATCTACAAATGAACCTGAAGTTCCAGAAGTAAAACCTGAAGTAAAACCTGAAGTAAAACCTGAAACTCCTGAAGTAAAACCTGAAGCTCCAGAGAAACCACAGGATAAAGAAGCTCCAATATTTGATTATTCTGGTAAAACAGAAGTAATACTAGAAAATGGAGAAAAATATGAAATTCCTGAAATAAAGGCAAATGATAATATAGATGGTGAAGTTGAAGTTATAAAGGTTATAAGAAAATATGATTCTAATGAAGTTGTTGAATCAATAGACACTAACATTGCAGGAAAGTATACTATAACTTATGAAGCTGTAGATAATAGTGGAAA
>NZ_MNRT01000021.1:0-146418 GCF_001916075.1 Clostridium sp. 29_15 | reverse complement strand
ATTCCCGAAGGAACTTCATTCGCTCGACTTGCATGTGTTAGGCACGCCGCCAGCGTTCGTCCTGAGCCAGGATCAAACTCTCAATAAAAAGTTTAATCTATTTTGCTCAAATTACTTTGAGTCTTTATAAGACTTAAAAGAATTGCTGGTTTTATACTATATTCTGTTCAATTTTCAAAGATCATTTATCTCGTCATCATCAAGCGACTTTCTTATCTTAACACCTTGTTTTCATTCTGTCAACACTTTTTTAAATTATTTTTTAGTATTAACTTCCTGTACATGGAGCTTGCCACTCTCTCAAAGACAAGACTTATTCTATCATATACTTTACACCAAATACAATAAAAATTATGTTATAATGATAAATATTCTTAAATTTCTACTTATTATTCTTTTTTTCTCATTTTTTCTATTATTGATACACTTGGTAAAGAGTACGTATAGAAAACGTTTATATACACTATTTCATTAAGTAGTATTTATAAAAATATCAATATTATTCATATAAAAATATATTTTTAAAGAAGAAATTGAAAATCGTAAAATAATAACTCGTAAACAAATCAACGAAAATTTAAAAGAAGCCAGAAGCCCCCGGAGACTTAAGTGAAAATTTTGAATATAAAGATACTAAAAGAGAAAGAGCTAGAAATGAAAGTAGAATAAATTATTATTTTATATTACTAATTTATTAATTATTTGATATAATAGTCATGTAATATTTGCATCTATAGCTCAGCTGGATAGAGTGCTGGACTTCGAATCCAGGCGTCGGGGGTTCGAGTCCCTCTAGATGCGCCAAACAAAAAGACTTAGTATTTGCCAAGTCTTTTTATATTTAATAAAGGTTCAAGTTAACAACTTGGACTTTTATTTTTATTAATTTTTTCATAAATAGAAAAATAAGGAATTAATTCACATAACTATCATTTTTTATGGCTATTTTTGTGGATATTTTATTTATATGTTAATAAATTGGATAATTTTAAATTTTGTTCACAGTAAAAGAAAAGTTATCAACAGAAATATACACTTTTTCATGGTATAACTTATAGAGTTGTGTATTATTTTTGTTTTTAGATATGATTATAAAATAAAAAAAATACCTATATTAAACTTTTATTGTTTCCATTGCAATATTGGATATTAATAAGTTTACTTTTGTTGGGGAAATAAAAAAGACAACTGACATTCAGTTGTCTTATGGAGCGGGTAGTGGGAATCGAACCCACCTTTCCAGCTTGGAAGGCTGGAGTATTAGCCGATATACGATACCCGCATATACTTAAACCATTATTAACTTTATGTACTGTGTCAATTTTGTCACTGTACTCCTCACTTATTCATATAAGCTCTGGTACTTGCTCCTTATTTCCTCATACTATCCGTTCATAATGTTTTAAAATTGGAGCGGAAGACGGGACTCGAACCCGCAACATCCACCTTGGCAAGGTGGTGCTCTACCATTGAGCTCTACCATTGAGCCACTTCCGCATATTATTATTTATACATTTTTAAATTAATTTATTATAATTTAAAATGGAGCGGGTAGTGGGAATCGAACCCACCTTTCCAGCTTGGAAGGCTGGAGTATTAGCCGATATACGATACCCGCATAATATCCCTAAATGGGGTGGACGATGGGACTCGAACCCACGACAACCAGAACCACAATCTGGCGCTCTACCAACTGAACTACGTCCACCATACATGGTGCATCATCAGGGGATCGAACCCGGGACACCCTGATTAAGAGTCAGGTGCTCTACCAACTGAGCTAATGATGCATGTGTGGTGCGTGTTAAGAGATTCGAACTCCTGGCCCACGCCTTAGAAGGGCGTTGCTCTATCCAGCTGAGCTAAACACGCATTTGGAGCGGGTAGTGGGAATCGAACCCACCTTTCCAGCTTGGAAGGCTGGAGTATTAGCCGATATACGATACCCGCATATTTAAGTTGTTAACAATATAAGTGGTGCAGATGAAGGGAGTCGAACCCCCACGCCAATGGGGGTGGACGATGGGACTCGAACCCACGACAACCAGAACCACAATCTGGCGCTCTACCAACTGAACTACGTCCACCATACATGGTGCGTGTTAAGAGATTCGAACTCCTGGCCCACGCCTTAGAAGGGCGTTGCTCTATCCAGCTGAGCTAAACACGCTTAATATCTTGTTAGAACGTTTATCATTTTACAACGTTTCTTTTCTTATGTCAATACTTTTTTGAAGTTTTTCTTAAAATTTCAAAAATTCTTAAATGGAGCGGGTAGTGGGAATCGAACCCACCTTTCCAGCTTGGAAGGCTGGAGTATTAGCCGATATACGATACCCGCATAATTAACTGTCGTTTAAAATGGTCGGGGTGACAGGGATCGAACCTGCGACCTCATGGTCCCAAACCACGCGCGCTCCCATCTGCGCCACACCCCGAGAACATCTCGTTTCCCTCGATAAGACTTTCTCTCTCTCAACGACAAGGACTATTCTACAATATCTTATTTAATACGTCAACACTTTTTTGCAACTTTTTTTATTTTTTTACTTTAATTCCTCTATAAAGGCCTCTACAGGCTGATTTTTAACTATTTTAAGATACCCTATACTCATTCTAAATTTAACACCTCTTCCGCTAGAAACACTTCCTGGGTTCATTATAATCATATCTCCTTCATGCTTTATCATCGGTATATGTGTATGACCATATAATACAATATCAGCATCTACTTCTCTACCTCTATAGTAAATTGAATTAAAACCAAAGTTAACATTATATTTATTACCATGAGTCATATATATTTTTTTATCATTTAAAATTACAATTCTTTCTACTGGATTTATCATCTTAAAGTCACAATTGCCACATACTGCATATACCTCCCCCTTAAATCCTTCTGTTAAATTCTCTAAGTCACCTTCTCCATCTCCTAAAAACAACAAAACATCACATTTTGATATAGCCTTTTTAGCTAAATCTACAGCCTCACTATTATTATGAGAATCACTTACCACTGCTACTAACATAAAACTCCTCCTTCTTTATTTAATGATGACTTCTGAATGATGAGTGATAAATTATTAATGTGGAAACTAAAAGAGTTTCTAAAAAAACATACTTCTCTAAACTTCCTTTGGATAGTTTATTCATCAATTCATCATTCTTCATTCATCATTGTCTATGTCTAAGTATTATAGTTGTATTAATATCTTCTTTAATTCTTTTAAGGCATTTCCTCTATGAGAAACTGAATTTTTTTCTTCTGATGATGCTTCTGCAAAAGTTTTATTAAATCCTGGATAGAAGAATAATGGGTCATAGCCAAAGAAGTCTCCATCCATAAGTTCTTCTTTTATATACCCTTCTACAGTCCCTCTAATAACTTCTTTTGTATCATTACCTATTAAAGCTAATGCACATACGAATCTACCTCTTCTCTCTTCACCTTTAGCAGACTTCATCCTATCTAAAAGTTTAATGTTATTTGCATAATCATTACCATGCTCGCCACTATACCTTGCTGAGTATATACCTGGCTCTCCATTTAAATAATCAATTTCTAATCCTGAGTCATCTGCTAAAACTAAGGCATCACCTTTATTATTAGTTAAAAGAGATTTATATATTTCTGATGCTTTCTTAAGAGCATTTTCTTCAAAGGTACTTCCATCTTCCACCACATCTATATCTATATTTTCATCCTTTAAAGAACATATTTCAAAATTATGCTCATTAAGCATATTTTTTAATTCTTTTACTTTCTTTTCATTATTACTAGCTAAAACAATCTTTCTCATTACTTAAATTCTCCTGTTCCAATCCATAATGCATCCATCTTTAGGCAATCTTTTTGTAATTGAATCATTTGTTTAATACCTTTTTCACCTAAATTTAATATTTCATTTAATTCACTTCTGGTAAATGGAGCTTCTTCCCCTGTACCTTGTATTTCTACAAACTCTCCATCATCAGTACCAATGATATTCATATCCACCTTTGCATTTGAATCTTCCTCATAGCATAAATCTAATAGCTTTTCTTCTCCAACAATACCAACACTAGTTGCACAAACAAACTTTCTTATTGGATAAACTTTAAAACTTTTTTGCTTGTGAATTTTATTTACTGCATCTACTAATGCTATAAATGCACCTGTAATACTTGTTGTTCTAGTACCTCCATCAGCTTGAATAACATCACAGTCAATCCAGATTGTCTTTTCACCTAATGCCTTTAAATCAACAACTGATCTTAATGCTCTTCCAATAAGTCTTTGAATCTCCATTGTTCTCCCATCAAGTTTTAATCTAGCTATATCTCTTACCTTTCTAGTTGCCGTAGATCTTGGAAGCATATTATATTCTGCTGTTATCCAACCTTCTCCACTCCCCTTTAAAAATGGTGGTACTTTATCTTCAATAGATGCTGTACAAATCACCTTTGTATCTCCTACTTCAATTAATACAGAACCTTCAGCATGCTTTATATAGTTCCTTGTTACTTTTGTATGTCTAACCTGATCGTTTTTTCTACCATCAATACGCATAATTCTCCTCCAACTAATAGTTTTAATATTTACTTTTAATATCTTATATTTATAGTATCATCTTGTTTTATTATCTTATTACTAAAAAAATGCACTTTTTCCTCTTATAACTCATATTATTAATATAAGAATTACTTTGAGAGGTGAATAAATTGAGATATATGGGTCCATTTTTTAGAATGAATAATCTTTCTCAAGATGAAATTAACACACAGCTTTTCTTTTTTGCTAAGGAAGCAATTAGAACAATCGTGCTTGAATCTAAATGTGGATTAGTATCTTCTATAAAAAGCTACAAAAGACTTTCCTCTAACAATGATATTAGCATAAATAGTAATATTTCTCCACTACTCTGCGTATACAAAAAAGCTTCACCTAACTATATTCATAGTAAAAATTCAAATGGTTTTGATGAAGATACCTTTAGAAAAGAAATTAATCCAACATCCAATGCTCTAATGACATTATCAATTCTTGAACTTGCTGACTACTACGATAACTTTAAAGGCAAGGATAGGAATCTATATGCATTTCATGATATATATATAAAACTAGCTAAAGAACAGCTAGAATTTTATTCAGTGAATTTAAGAAGTGCTGATGGTACATTTACAAGTAAAAAAAATAATGGTGAAAATAATTATAAAAACTTTAACTTATCTGATAAAGATAAGAAGTTTAAATTTTCTGATCAAGCTTACATGATGCTTGCTTACTACTTATATTCATTAAAAAATCCTGAAAGTGATGTATATGATGCCTATAAGGCTTTTGCCATGGAAATTCTACAAGTCTTTGTAGAATTTAAAGATAAGATATATGAAACTTCCTTAGATGAGATATGTAAAATATTATTAGCATTTAACGTTCTATATAGTTATGATGATTTAGATGACTTAAAACTGTTAATAATAGACTTTGCTGATTATGCTATGAATAAACTAGATGAAAAAGATTATTATGTTGAAGAATTAGATACTGTATGCCTTTGCTCCATAGCATTATCACTATCTTATAAACATACAAATATCCTAGGTTTTTTTGACAAGACATCCGAAATCATTAACAAACTTTATGATTTATATGATGCTAAAAACGAAGCCTTTTATAAACTTTCTTCAAAGAAGGATATAAAGTATTCATGTTTTGATATTAACTTTTATTTTCTTGCCTTTGTTATTTATTCTGATATAAATGAAAATAAGTCATCATATAAAGATCTCATTTCTTCAATATATAAAAAATTTTTTATTTCTTCTGGCATAATAACAAGCTGGCCTGAGGCCCCTACACTTGACGACTATGAACGGTATCGAGGATATAGTTTAAAATCTACTGATATGCTTAATGAAACTTATTTTAAAATGTCCAACATTCCTACTCCATCAAGCAGCGGTACTGCTCCAATATTTATTAAATATGTAAATTACAATAAGAAGAAGGATGAATTTACAACAAGTCACATATCCTTCGACAGCTACAAAAACTTCTTTTTATTTTACTTATTTATTTTCTTCTTTAAAGATAAATGCATAAATAATCTATATAATTCTTCATATGGTACAGATCCATTCCCTTTAAATACAGAAACTATTCCTAACATTGATACTATTATAGAAAGCAACCCAATGTCTGATGAAGATATTTCTGATAAAGAAAATAAAAATAATATACCTAATAATCCTACCGATTTATCTGAAAATATAGATTATAATCTTAACAACTCATCAGCTGATATATTATCTAATTATATTGGTGAAGACTATTTATCATATAATGATATAACTAGAGAGGAGGATACTGAAGATGCTTTTGTAGTCGATGAAAAGAACGAGGATTAATGTATATAAGGTCTCTTTAATGAGACCTTATTTTCTTATAGCGCTAAAATTAATATTACCATTACAATCCAATGTTACTCCTGTAATATCATTATTAACTGCAATATTTTCATTATAAAATAGAAGTGGAAGAATGCTATATGAATTAAAAATATTATCTTCTATATTAAAATAATTTTCTTCCTGCCATGTTTCTATAGATAAATCTTCATTATACTCATCAATAACTCTATATACATCATCTTCATTCTTAACTTCCCAATTAAATATTATTAAATCATAATATCCCTCATCGATTATACCTTCTATATCTTCCTCATCTACTAACTTTACCACTAATGTATAGCTTGTATTTTCATCTATCCAATCAGAAATTATATTTACAAGTTCTTTATTATCAACATTATTCTCTGCTACTAAAATAATGCTTTCTTCATCTTCCCAAGAATTATCCATATTAGTAAGAACCTTTCTTTCCTGCAACTTATCAGCGCTGCTTTCTTCACCTCTATAATATTTTCCTTCTGCACAAATCATGGATGATTCATTGTTTTCAATATAATTCCTTATAGCAGAGTCTAATAATGAATATATTTTTTTTCTACCATTTATCGGTATAGCACTCTCATCCAAATTAAAGCTAGCATAAACTGCTTCATTGGAAGGTAATGTTATAAGCTTTCCCTGTTCCCTTAAGCGTTGCAATTGGTTTCTTGGTGGATTTACAACAATATCCCTATTACCTACCTCAAAGGCAGCTAATGCTACATCTTCTGATTTATCCTCTACTATGCTAAGAACTTTAGGAAGTTCTCCATTAGATTTTTCATTTCTATGTAATATAATTTTACTATCATCAATTGAGCTTATATAATAATCACCACTATACACTAAAGAGGTATAATTTTTATTAATAAACTCCCAACTTAGTACATCTTTTCTTAATCTATATTGAGGCTTAGATAGCTGTACTAAAAAATCATCATCAGTAGAATTTAAGCGCATTATCAAATTGTTACCTTGAGCCCATATGGCTACTGTCTCTTTAAAGTTACCTTCATTTTCTAAATATGCTCTTGCTCCATAGACATTCATAAGAGCTTCTATATCATCTTCATTTTCCTCAGTTAATATTTCCCTAAAGAACTGTACTAAATCATCAGCTGTTATGATTTTGCCATCACTCCAAAAAACATCATCTCTAATGGTAAAATTATATTGTATGCCATTATCAGTTACTTCCACACTCTTAGCTAATGCAGGCATCATCTTTCCTTGGCTATCTATTTCAATAAGTCCTTTGCTTACAGCACATATTATATCCTGTTGTCTAGTGTTAAGACTTGCTATGTTTCTCATATCATCTGGAATATTATTTATAGAGTATACTATATCATCCTTTTCAGCTTCCTTTCCATTATTCCCTTTATCTATAAACCCTAAAAGAAACACTACAGTGGCTATGGTTATTAATATTGTTATTATTAACCTTTTCAATTACGCCACCTCCTTCCAATAATAATAAGTATATCCATAACTAAATTAACCTAATCAGCCCCTTTATTTATTTCTTATATTTTTGTATAATTTTTATAATATATTAATTTAAAAATTTGGAGGTGCATTATGTCATCTGTAGTACAAGTTATGCAAATAATGTTTTATGGAGTAGCAACATTATTTATGATTTGCTTTATGATTATAGGAATATGGGCATTTGTTTTATATACAAAAATGTTTAAAAATAGCAGAATAAAAAACTATCTTCTACAAAAGATAAATGATAGTATTTCTTCTTTAAATGAAAAAAATAGCTACAATGATTTCCAAGATGAATCTTTTAACAATTCTTCATCTATACTTGAAGAATCTTTATTTGAAAAATCAAAAAGTGATGATATAGAGCCTGGAGACTCTCTTTATAAAATAACATAATAAAATGGCTGTATCATTTTGATACAGCCATTTTAAGCTACTTATATGATAAGAAATATTATATAATATATTTCCTTTATATCATCTTTTCAAAGTCATCTTCAGTAAGAACTGTTACTCCAAGTTCTTGTGCTTTTGTAAGCTTTGAACCTGCTTCTTCTCCAGCAATTACATAATCAGTTTTTTTGCTGACACTGCCTGAAACTTTTGCTCCTAAACTTTCAAGCTTAGATTTTATTTCAGATCTAGAATACTTCTGCATTGTTCCTGTCACTACTACTATTTTACCACTAAATCCACTTTCAATAACTTCCTTTTCCTCATAAATTGGATTTATTCCTAATTCTAAAAGTTCATTGATAGTATTAATAACTTTTTCTTCATGGAAAAACTCCAAGACACATTTAGCAACTATATCACCTACATCTGAAACTGAAATAAGTTCCTCAAAAGTAGCTTCCTTCAATCCATCAATAGACTTAAACTTATCTACTAAATCTTTAGCAGTCTTAACTCCTACATTTGGTATTCCTAATGCATAGATAAATCTATATAATTCTGGTGTCTTACTTTTTTCCACAGCATCTAATAAATTTTGTGCCTTTTTTTCACCAAATTTATCAAGAGTTACAAGTTCTTCTTTTTTAAGCTTATATAAATCTGCTATTGATCTTATATCAAGCTTTTCAAATAACTGTTCCGCAGTCTTTTCTGAAAACCCAGCAATATTCATAGCTTCTCTTGAAGCAAAGTGAACTATACTTTTAACCATTTGAGGTTTGCATGATAGAGTATTTTCACAGAAATAATGCGCTCCATCTAAAACTAAATGACTTCCACAGGAAGGACATACTTTTGGTGCATTTATCTCTTTTGAACCTTCTATGGTAGATTCTACTACACCCATTATTTCTGGTATAACATCATTTGATCTACGTACAAATACATCAGCACCTATTCTTACACCTTTTCTTCTAATATCATCCATGTTATTTAATGTTGCTCTTTTGACGGTAACTCCAGCAAGTTCTATTGGTTCCAATATGGCCGTAGGCCCTACTCTTCCACTTCTTCCAACATTCCATTCAACATCTAAAAGCGTAGTTGTAGCTTCTTGTGCTTCAAACTTAAAAGCTATTGCCCACTTAGGGAACTTAACAGTATAACCTAATAGTTCTCTAGTTCTCATATCATCAACGGCTACTACCACTCCATCTATATCGTAATTTAAGTCAAATCTCATTGCTTCTATTTCTTTAATATACTTTTCTACTTCTTCTAAAGTAGTAGCATATCTTATATATTCATCCATTGGAAGTCCTTTTTCCTTGATAAACTTAAGCATTTCTTCATAATTCTTAAATGCATTTCCTTCTTTATATCCTACATCATAAAAAAATGCTGAAAGACCTCTTCTGGCTGTTTCCTTTACATTTAAATTTCTTAATGCTCCAGCAGCCCCATTCCTTAAATTCTTAAGTGGTGTTTCAGAAATGGAATTATACTTATCAAAAGCTTCCTGGGTCATTATTGCTTCACCATGAACTTCAAAAAGATCTCCGATGCTTGTCTTTAAAGGTATTTCCTTGATTGTCTTTACTTGAGCTGTTACATCTTCCCCTGTTTCACCTGTACCTCTAGTAGCTGCAACTTCTAATATTCCTTCTTCATTATAAGTAAGGTTTATGGTAAGACCATCAAACTTCTTTGTTATAACATATCTTAATGGAGGTAGGTTTTCACCTCTGTCATTCATTTCATTTACAAATTTAACATTTCTATTATGCCATTCCTTTATTTCTTCCATGCTTTGAGCCTTATCTAAGCTCCAAAGCCTTGCTTTATGAATATATTTTCTAAAGCCTTCTAAGACAACATCCCCTACCCTTTGAGTTGGTGAGTAAGGAAGTACATATCCTGTTTCATTTTCTAACTCTTTAAGCTCATCATACTTTAAATCATACTCCTTATCAGTTACTGATGGCCTATCTAATGAATAATACTCATAAGCATATCTATTTAAAAGTTCTACTAATTCTTCTATACGAGCTTTATTATCCATACTTACCTCCAAATTTCCTTAATTATAATACTTCTAATTTTGCTATAGACTGCATAAGATTTTTAATTCCTTGACTATTAAATGCTATGGTAAGCTTCTTATCCCCATTTGAATCAGCTACTGCCACAACAGTACCTAGACCAAACACCTTATGTCTTACCTTTCTTCCTACAGTAATGTCTTCAGAAACTCCTGAAGTATTGCTATCTGATAAAGTTTTAGCTTTATTTGTCCCAAAGCCTCGGGCACCATTTGATGAATATCCACTTCTTATGCTATGAGGATTATTTCTCATGTCTTTTCCTGCCATCATTGCTCTTGTAGCATCTATGGCACTTCTCTTGGTTTCCATCACAACATATTCTCTTAAATTTGGTTTTATTTCTGCTATAAAGTCTGATTGTGGATATGAAACTGTTCTACCAAATACTCTTCTTACCTCTGCTGAAGTCATATATAGCATTTCTTTAGCTCTTGTTATACCAACATAACAAAGCCTTCTTGATTCCTCCATTTCTGTATCACTATCAAAAGAAGCTGCTCCTGGGAATAATCCATTTTCCATTCCTACCATAAATACTATTGGGAATTCAAGCCCCTTAGCACTATGTACTGTCATAAGTACTACTGCTCCATTATCATCATCTTCCTCTTCCAACTTATCTGTATCTTGTACTAATGAAACTTTTTCTAAATATGCAGAAAGACTCTTATCTTCACTTGTCTTTTCAAAATCAACAGCATCTGAAACAAGTTCCTTTAAATTTTCAATTCTACTCTTATCTTCTATATCCTTAGATGATTCTAACTCTTTTAAATATCCTGTCTTATTAAGTATTTCTTCTATTAAATGAGATACTGGAACTGTTTCGCTAAGTATTGCAAGCTCCTCCATCAATGACATAAATCCATCTATACCAGTACAATTTCTAGCTGTAAGAGTTGGTATAGTTCTTACTTCACTTAATCCATCCCAAAGACTTAACTCATAATTTTCCACAAAATCTAATACCTTACCAATGGTAGCATCACCAATTCCTCTTTTTGGTACATTAATAATTCTTCTTAATGCAATACTATCCTCTGGGTTTACAAGTACTTTTAAATAAGAAAGCATATCTTTAATTTCTTTTCTATCATAAAATCTAGTTCCACCTATAATTTTATAAGCTATACCAGCCCTTCTTAAACTTTCTTCAAAAATACGTGATTGTGCATTTGTTCTATAAAGAATAGCAAAATCTTTATTCTTTTTGCTTTGCTCACCTTTTAGCTTTGTTATCCTTGAAGCAACAAAACTTCCTTCATCTGTATCAGAATAAGCCCTATACACTTGTATTTTTTCACCTGGCTCTTGCTCAGTTCTTAATGCCTTGCTCTTTCTATTGGCATTATTTAAAATAACCACATTAGCAGCATCTAAAATATTTCCTTTAGATCTATAATTTTGCTCAAGCTTAATTACTTTAGCGTCTGGATAATCTTTTTCAAATCCTAATATTATTCTGATATCAGAACCTCTCCATCCATAGATACTTTGATCATCATCACCTACAACACAAATATTTCTATGCTTTTCTGCTAATAATCTTACTAGTTCATATTGAACTGCATTAGTATCTTGATATTCATCAACCATTATATATTGGAATTTTCTTTGGTAAAACTCTAATGTTTCTGCATCTTTTTTAAATAATTCTACAGTTTTAAATATAAGATCATCAAAATCTAAAGCATTATTTTCCTTTAATCTTTTTTGATACATCTTATATACTTCTGCTATCTTCTTTTCTCTAAAGTTTGATTCATGCTGTCTATAATACGAATCTGGAGATAACATATTATCCTTAGCTCTGCTTATCTTACCCATGATTTCTTGTTCAGAAATATCTTTATCATTTATTTGTAAAGCCTTTATACATTCTTTTAATAATGTCTTTTGGTCTGAAGAATCATATATAGTAAAATTCTTTTTATAACCTATCTTTTCAATTTCTCTTCTTAATATTCTTACACAAGTGGAGTGGAATGTCGATATCCACATATCTTCAGCCTTTTCACCAATTAACGAAACAACTCTCTCCTTCATCTCTTTAGCTGCTTTGTTTGTAAATGTTATGGCTAAAATCTTATACGGAAATATATTTAAATCCTCAATCATATGTGCCATCCTATGTGTCAGTACCCTTGTTTTACCTGAACCTGCTCCTGCTAAAATAAGCACTGGTCCCTCAACAGTTACAGCACCTTCATATTGTTCCTTGTTTAATAATGCTTTTAAATCCAAAAAACATCCTCCTCTCCAATTTATCATTGCTATTATATCACAATAGACTCTTTCTTATTATTATTGACATTTTTATTATATTAACTATATTATAATATAAAATTCTATTCAAACAAACGTTCGAATACAATTATTATTAAATTTTTCTTTAAAAATCTATTTTTAGACAACAAAAAACGCAACCATTGGGGCTAGGTTGCGCTTCAGCAATAAGCAATAAATAAAAAAGGGGGCTATTCATTCCTTTTATTTATCCTTGCAATAACATTATATAGAAGACATTTAAAAAAATCAATATGTTTTATATAAATATTTACATTTTTCCTAAAATGTGAATCTTACTATAAAAACATTAAAATTTATTCGTTAAAACCCTTTTAAAATTGCAATTTCTTCTTCTGTTAACTCTCTATATTCGCCTTCCTCTAAGTCTTCATCTAAAGGTAAAGTACCAAATTCGATTCTCTTTAAGTATGTAACCTTCTTACCTACTGCTTCAAACATTCTCTTCACTTGATGAAACTTTCCTTCTTGTATAGTCAAGACAATTTCAGAACCTTCTTCAGATGCTTTTTGTATCTCTAAAATTGCTTCCTTACATCTATATCCATCATCTAATGCTATTCCATGTTTAAATTTTTCAATATCTTCTTCTGTAACTTTTTCATTTATTTTAGCAAAATAAACCTTATCTACTTTCCACTTTGGCGATATTAGTCTATGATTCAAGTCACCATCATTAGTTAATAACAGAAGCCCTACTGTATCCTTATCTAATCTACCTACTGGAAAAGGTTCAAATACTTGATGTTCAACTTCTAATAAATCAATTACTGTTTCATCCTTATTATCAAAAGTTGCTGAAATAACTCCTGCTGGCTTGTTCATCATTAAATATATAAACTCTCTATAGAAAATTTCCTCACCATTTATAACAATTTTATCTTTTTCTGGATCAACTTTCATAGCACTATCTTTTATAGTAATTCCATTTACTTGAACCATTCCATTTTTAACTATCTTCTTAAGATCCTTTCTTGTTCCATATCCTAAATTAGATAATATCTTATCTATTCTTTCCACTTTCTATACACCTCGCATTTTTTCTTTAGCTAATAATAGACTATTCTAATTTATCCTATCTGTAAAGTTTTATCTTGCATAACTAATCAAGTATTTTACATAACATTTAATTTATGTTAAATTAATACAGTTAGTGTAATTTAATAAAAGACAGTTCATTAAGACCATCCTGTCTATAAACAAAACTAGGCATAAATAATAAAAAAGGGTTATTTTATTGTGCCATCTTTAGCAGAATAAAATAAATCTTTTTTTACTTTGGAGGAAAAAATTATGGATAATACAGCTATTGTTGTTTTCAGTGGAGGTCAAGATTCCACAACATGTTTATTTTGGGCTTTAGAAAAATTTGAAAGGGTAATTGCTGTTACTTTTGATTATAATCAAAGACATAAGCTAGAAATTGAATGTGCAAAAAATATAGCTAAGGATTTAGGTGTTGAACATCATATACTTAATATGGATCTTTTAAATCAATTAACTCCTAATGCCCTTACACGCAGTGATATAGATATTAAAAATGGTGAAGATGGTAATCTTCCATCAACTTTTGTAGAGGGTAGAAATATGGTTTTTCTTACCTTTGCAGCTATACTTGCTAAAGTAAAGGGTGCTAGACATATAGTTACCGGCGTATGTGAAACAGATTTTAGTGGCTATCCTGATTGTAGAGATATATTCATTAAATCATTAAACGTCACTACCAATCTTGCTATGGATTATAACTTTGTTATTCACACACCATTGATGTGGATAGATAAAGCTGCTACTTGGAAAATGGCTGATAAATATGGAAAGCTTGATTACGTAAGAAATAATACTCTTACATGCTATAATGGGATAATTGGTGATGGTTGTGGTGAATGTCCTGCCTGCATTTTAAGGAAGAGAGGTCTTGAAGCTTATTTAAATAATAAATCTTAGAAAATTGCTAAGGAGTGAAGATATAAAACTATCTTCACCCCTTAATTATTTCACTTTTTTTACATCCCCACGCCTTTCCATCATTACTATAAGGACTTTAGCATATTAGCATATAAATCTCATCTATATTTATTTTAAAAATCTTTTTATTACCATAAGTTTTTTATCACTATATGGTGGATACATCAGTGTGGTATTTAATACTCTACTCTTTTTAAGTACGCTCTTTCTATGAGAAAATGTCCTAAAGCTTTCTTCTCCATGATATGCTCCCATACCAGCATTTCCTACACCACCAAAGGGAAGATTTGAATTTGCCAAATGTAGTATTGTATCATTTATTGAAACTCCACCAGATGATATTTCATTTAACACCTTTTTTTCAACTCTTTTATCACTGGTAAATAGATATAATGCTAAAGGTTTCGGTTGTTTATTTATTGCATTTACAACTTCATTTAAATCACTATATTCCATTATTGGAAGTATAGGACCAAAAATTTCTTCCTTCATACAGGCTGCATTCCAATCCTTTACCTGAATTATCGAAGGAGCTATATATTTTTCTTCTTCATCATATTCCCCACCATATATCAAACCTTCTTTATCACTCTCCAATATATTACGCAATCTATTAAAATGTCTCTCATTTATTATACGTCCTAGAGATTCACTTACTTTTATATCATCACCATAAAAGTCATTAATGGATCTTTTCATTTCCTTAATGAGTTCATTCTTTATAGATTCATGAACCATTACATAATCAGGTGCCACACAAGTCTGTCCTGCATTTACTGTCTTTCCCCATATTATCTTATCTGCTGCACTTCTTATATTAGCACTCTTATCAACTATAACAGGACTTTTGCCCCCTAGCTCTAAGGTAACAGGCACAAGATTCTTTGCTGCTGCCTCCATAACAATTCTCCCTACAGCCGTACTTCCTGTAAAAAATATATAATCAAACTTAGAATTTATAAGAGCTGTATTAGTATCTATAGCCCCTTCCACAGCACATATATAACTTTCATCAAAAGCTTCACCAACAATCTTCAATATTACTTTTGCTACATTAGGTGCCATTTCAGAAGGCTTAATCACCGCACAGTTTCCAGCAGCTATAACGCCCACTAAAGGTTCCACAATCAATTGAAATGGATAATTATATGGTCCTATTATTAATACTGTTCCATATGGTTCACTAATAATAAAACTCTTTGCTGGCATTAAAAAGATTGGAGTCTTAACCTTTGTTGGCTTAGCCCATCTCTTTAAATTCTTCATAGCCTCTTCTATACTGTTATAGACAAAGCCCACTTCTGTAGCATATGATTCAACCTTATTTTTTCTTAAATCTAAATGTAATGCTTCAAATATTTCATCTTCATATCTTTTTATAGTATTTTTAAGTCTTCTTAGTGCTTTAATCCTAAATTCTATATTTTTAGTAACTTGTGTATTAAAAAAATTATTATGTTCTTCAAGTATATTTTCAACATCATAACTATTTAAGTCCTTTGTATTCATATCTATCATCTTCTTTCTTATATAATTATTCACTTTCTAAGCAAATCTAAACTTTTTGATTTGGCTATTCTCATAAAAAATTCATTAAATAAAATTTTATATCCTTCAAACCACAAAACATTCTTATTAAGTATATCACCTTTAAGAAAATTTTCATTTACTGATAAATTAATATATTATTAATCTCTCAAATATATATTTACATTGTTAGCTATTACAATTAATGGTATGATTGTTCATATGGAATTATTTGTATTATCAATTTGTACAAATATTAATTTAATATTTATAGGAGGATATATTTATGATATTTTATGGTCAAGAAACTGAAAAGGAAGAAAAAAAACAAGATGTTTCTAATATAGCTATGGAAAAGCTATTAAAATCTAGAACTATAGTGATTTCTGGTGAAATCACTCAAGCTTTAGCAGAAAAGGTAACTACTCAATTATTAGTTCTTGAACAAATGGGTGACGAGCCAATTAAAATATTTATCAATAGCCAAGGAGGGCATGTTGAATCTGGTGACACCATTCATGATATGATTAAATTTGTTAAACCAAAAGTAATAATTATAGGAACAGGCTGGGTGGCAAGTGCAGGAATTACTATTTATCTAGCTGCTGATAAAGAAAATAGATACTCTCTACCTAATACAAGATATATGATTCATCAACCAATAGGTGGTTTCCAAGGTCAAGCAACTGATATAGGTATTGAAGCTGAGGAAATTTTAAGAGTACGTAAAAGAATAAATACTATTATCAGTGAAGCTACTGGTCAACCATTTGAAAAAGTAGAGGAAGATACCGATAGAAACTATTGGTTAAGTACAAAAGAAGCCATTGATTATGGTTTGGTAAACAAGATTATTACAACTCATGCTGAATTTGAATATTAATATATAAGGGCAGTAGATAGATTTGTGTAAAATACAAATCTATCTACTGCCCCCTGAAGCCTTTATTTTAGCTAAATGAATAATGTAACCACCATAGTTGTACCAAAATCCTTTTTACTTTTACATTCTATTGTTCCATTTAGTAATTCAATAATTCTTTTGCTAATGGACAGCCCTAGTCCACTACCACTTTTCTTATGAGACTCTTCACATTGATAAAACTTATCAAAAATTTTATGAAGCTTTTTCTCTTCAATGCCTATTCCATTATCACTTATACTTACTGCAACACTTTTATCATTTAATCTTTTTACAGATATATCTATTTTACAATTATCACCGGAGTACTTAATTGCATTATCAATTAAATTTATCCATACCTGCTGCAACATATCAGCATCACTAAAAATACTTACCTTTTCCAAATTAATAGAAAAGTCTATTTCCTTCTCAGACCATTTTTCACTTAAAAGTATTATACATTTTCTAATCTGTTCATCTAATCTTATTTTTTGTACACTAGAAACAATTACTTGGCTATCTAGTCTTGACATATGAAGCATATTTTCACAAAGCCTAGAAATTCTCATTGATTCATTATTTATTACTTCTAAATATTCATGTATTTCATTTTCATCAATATTACCATCTAATAATATTTCAGTAAAACCTGTTATCGCTGCAATAGGCGTCTTTATCTCATGAGATACATTTCTCATAAAATCTTTTCGCATATAATCCATACCATCTAATTCAGCCACCATTTTATTTACATTTTTAGCAAGCTCATCAACTTCATTGATATATTCATATTCACAGTTAGTAGTATCTCTTCTTTTAATACTTACTTTAAAGTTTCCCTCTGCAACCTGCTTTACTGTATTACTTACATCAATTAAAGGTTTAGTTAAATGCCCAGCTCCAATCCATAAAGAAATCCAAGCAATTATTAGTGCTAATATTAAGATAAATATACATATTACAACTATGATTTCATTAGTTATCTGCCCTATATAAAATATATTAATAGTACCTATAATTACTAATGTAGAGATAATACATGAACTGATAAAAATTAAAATTGAAATAATGGATATATATTTTCTAAGGGTCCACTTATACTTTATTTTTCTACTCTCCATTTTACTTTCTTCCTTAATTATCATTATATCTTAGCTTTATACCCTAAACCTCTCACTGTTATTATTTCAAAATCATTACAATTTTCAAACTTTCTACGTAATTTTTTTATATGAGAATCTATTGTTCTATCATCTATTTCTGTATCCATACCCCATATTTCATCCATTAATTCCATTCTAGTAAATATTTTATTTGGGCTGCTTAAAAGCTTAAATATTAAATAAAACTCTTTAGGTGGCATATTATACTCTTCTCCATCATAGATTATTGTCAATGAATCGTAATCTAAAATAGTGTTACCTAGTATTAATCGTCTTTCGTTGGCAATTTTTGCTCTTCTTAAAAGTGCATTTACCCTTAAAATCATTTCTCTCATATTTATTGGTTTTATCATATAGTCATCTGTACCTGCTACAAATCCCTTTTCCATATCTTCAATTTGATTTTTAGCAGTAATCATTAAGATAGGCATGGTATAGTTAGCAATTCTTAAAGTCTTTGTTAATTCATATCCATCTATTCCTGGCATCATAACATCACTTATTATCAAGTCTATATGTTCATGCTCAAGTACTTCTAGTGCTTCTTCTCCATTAAAAGCACTAAAAACATTATAGGTTTCCATTTTTAACTTAGCACTCATCATTTTATTTAAATTTTCATTATCTTCAACAACTAAAATAGAAAACATTATTACTCACCTTCTTTAATTACTTTTTCCTCAAATACTATTAGTGAAATTATAATTTAAAAAGTAAATGGATGCAAATATATATGTTTGCATCCACTTACTATATTTTCTTTATTTTAATTTTTATTAACTAACTTGCTCTACTCTTTCCTTGTAGACTATTTTTTTCTACATCTAAAACAACATCTGCAATATTCATTGTTGATTTTCTATGAGATACAATGATTATTGTCTTATTTTCTTTACTTTCCATAAGGGATTTTAATATTATTCCTTCATTTAAACTATCAAGATTACTTGTTGGTTCATCTAAAAGAATCATTGGAGCATCATGTAAGAAAGCTCTTGCTATTCCTATTCTTTGCTTTTCTCCACCTGATAAGTTTCCACCTAATTCACCAACTTTTGAATCATATCCCTTTGGAAGACTCATAATAAAATCATGAATTGATGCTTTTTTAGCTGCTGCTATTATTTCTTCCATAGTAGCATTTTCTTTAGCTATCCCAATATTATTGGCAATGGTATCATTAAATAAATAGGTATCTTGTGTTACAAATGACTGCATTTTTCTTAAATCAGATGTATTTATTTCATTAATATTTTTACCACCAATAGTAATTGCACCATTATTTACTTCCCAGAATCTCATAAGAAGCTTTAATAAAGTAGATTTACCACAACCACTTTTTCCATATATACCAATTATGGTATTTTTCTTTATCTCCATATTAAAATCTTCTAAAATAACTTCATCGTCATAAGCAAACGAAACATTTTCTAACTTCATATCTGCAAACTCAACAGTTTCTTTTCCACTTACTTCTTCCACAGCTGGCTCTTCTTCTAAAAGGTCAAGCACTCTGTTTCCTGCAGCAATTGTATGGAATAAGTTATTAGATAAGTTACTTATAGCAACTACTGGTCCAAATGAACTCATTAAAGCAATTAATGGAATTATTACTTGTGTAAAATCTACTTGTCCTTTATTGTAAAGAATACATCCTGCAAATAACATAACCATACTGCATAATAGTATTGCTGTATCAGTAACTGCTCTATTGCTACCTTCTTGCTTTAATAAAAACTTTTGCTTTGTTTCAAGTTCATCAGTTCTTCTATTTATTTCATCTAAACGCTCTTTACCAACACCATATTGAATAATATCGTTTATTCCTCTTATACTACTTAAGAAATAAGAATTTAGATCTCCCAGTTCATCTCTATATTGCTGTCCTGTTTCATCTCCTTGGTTTGAAGACCATACAGGAATAATTACTCCAACAATAAAATATGCTACTAAAGCAATAGCTCCTAAAAATATATTATAACTTCCTATAAATATAGTCATAATAACTGAAGTTATAAAAGCTATAATAATTGGAGATATTGTATGGGCATAAAATACCTCTAATAATTCTGTATCTGTTGTAATTATAGAAATTAAATTTCCTTTATCTTTACCTTCTAATTTTGCTGGTGCTAGTTTGCGAAGTTTAATAAAAACTTTATGACGTATAAGTGCCAACAATTTAAAAGCAATATAATGATTTGAACCTTGCTCTGCATATCTTAAAATGCCTCTAAGTACTGCACATATAACTATACCAATAATTACTTGCTTTAATGAAAGTGCTGTTGCAAATCCTAAAATATTTAATAATCCTACTCCACCAAGAACTATGATAAATATAGCTGTAAGAAAACCTATAACTCCCATAGTTATAGCTGCGATCATTACATGTACTAGAGGAAGCACAAGGCCTATTAGCTTGTACATAACTTTTAAACCATTTCTATTCATTTACTGCTCCTCCTTTTCCATACTGTTCTAATTGTTTTTGTCTATTGTATAAACTAGCATATTCACCATTATTATTAATAAGTTCATTATGCGTACCTGCTTCAGCTACTTTTCCATCTTTCATTGCATAAATACAATCTGACTTAACAACATTTTGAAGGCGGTGAGAAATTAAAATTACTGTTTTTGTTTCTGCTAGTTTATTAATTACTGCCATTATTTCATTTTCACTTTCTGCATCTATATTAGATGTAGCTTCATCGAAAATATATACTGGAGTATCATGAAGAATTGCTCTTGCCAAGTTTAATCTTTGTTTTTGTCCACCTGAAAGGTTAGAGCCTTGTTCTAAAAGTTGAGTATTAAGACCATCTTGCTCATTCATAAATTCAAGAAGATTAACTTTACGTAACGCTTCCTCCATTTGTTCTTTAGTTGCATCATTTTTACCCATACGAAGATTTTCTTCCACTGTTCCTTTAAAAATATTTGGATTATGAGTAACTAATGTTATATTTTTCATGATACTTTCTTCTTTAATATTAGAAAGCTCTTTTTCACCTATATGTATATTGCCACTATAGCCTTTATTTCTTCCCATTATAATATTAGTAATAGTACTTTTACCACAACCTGATTCACCAACTATAGATACAAATCCTTTTTCACTAATATCTAAATCAACACCATTTAAAATACTTCTTTCTTCATCATAAGCAAAGCCTACATTTTTAAATGATATTGCTAAGTTATTTTCATCAATTACTTCTGTCTTTTCTTCACCTTCATCAAGGTCTAATATTTTAAATATTTTCTTACTTGCTGCCATACCATTCATAGCTATATGGAAGAATGATCCTAATAATCTAAGAGGTATAAAAAATTCACTAGACAACATTATTATTGCAAATAATCCCCCAATTGTAAGATTACCCTTAGAAAACTCCAACAACGCAACAATTATTCCTAATCCTGCTCCTCCATAAGCAACTAAATCCATCACACTTATAGAGTTTAATTGCATTATAAGTACTCTCATAGTAATTTTTCTAAACTGCTCTGCATCTTTGTCCATTTCTACAGTTCTTCTAGCATCTGCTTCATAAATCTTTAAAGTAGTTAATCCTTGTAAATTTTCTAAGAAGCTGTCTCCTAAACCTGTATATATTCCCCAATATTTTGCTAGTAACTTTTTAGCAAACTTTTGTACTGCCACTATTGATATTGGAATAAGTGGTACACATACTAAAAGAACAGCTGAAGCCTTGATATTAACAAATGCTAAAATAATAAATAACGTAACAGGTGCAGCTAAACTGTAAAATAATTGTGCTAAATATTTACCAAAGTAAATTTCCAGCTGCTCTACTCCTTCTCCTGAAACTTGTACTATTTCAGCTGTAGGTATCTTATCCTCATATGAAGAACCTAACCTTAATAACTTATTATAAATATTTTCTCTTAATGTCTTCTTCACATCTGCTGCTGCATAGAAACTTGCATTACTTGATTTCTTATAACAAAATGATCTTATTATTACTACAAGCAAATCAATTACAACTGCTATAATTACCATATTGGTATTTATACTGTTATTTAACAAGTTTTCTAGTAAATATGCAAAAGAGAAAATAAATACTACATTGCATAAAAGTGCAATCCAATTCCAGATTACCATTTGAGCAACATACTTTTTAGAATCTTTAAGCAAATTCATTAATCGTTTGTTAATCATTGTATCCCTCTTTCCTTTAAAGTTATTTTCAAAGAAATGGTAAATTTTCAATGTTCCCATTTCTAAAAATTATCTTTATCTTTTCTAACACTTTATTACTTATACAATTATAAAGAATAAATATGACTTGAATATGACCATCATTCTCAATTAGATATTTTTTATAAATTAAATTTAATAAAAAACACAGCTATCTTTTAAAGAAAACTGTGTTTTTAGCTTATTTGCTATAAATATTTATCCATGTTACTAATCTATTATTAGGTGATTTATCATTTTATTTATAGCACTTTTATTATTTACTCCTTAAAAATATTAAAAGTTTATTCCTTAATTATCAATTACCTTTATGTAGTTTCATTAAAAAAACTGATATTTCCCTATACTCATTAACCATATGATTTAAGGTTTCAATAATATCTCTATTAGCATCAGAAGCTTCTATTTTTCCTATTACCTTATCACCTTGCTTTACTCCCATATCCATTGCCTTAACTGCATTTTCTAAAACCTCTTCATCATCAGTTATAAGTGCATCTTTTAATTTGCTAAAAAGACTGCCAATCTCTTGTCCTATATCTAATGATTCATCAACTTCTCCACCTAATTTATCTATTTGTGAAACTACTATTTCCTTTTGAGATGCAAAGGTAGAAAGTATCTTTTTAAATTCATTTTTTAAATCCTGACTTTCTAGCTTTTCTTCATAAGATTTAAAAGTATCAGATCCCATATTAATTCCCACTAAAAAATCGTTTAATAATTTAATAAGTTCACTATTATCCATTACATTCACCTCTTGATAGTAATTTTTCAAATTTTTAAATTATTTATTCATTTTTTTAATTTTATTATTAAAAAAGTGTTATAAAAGTAAAGTTTATTACTTCTATAACACTTTTGTTTTAAATTATACTTTTATTCATTTACAAGTTCTTCTGTTATTTGTGATTTTTCTTTTATAGCACTAATGATTAATCCAAGAACTATACCTAATATTGCTGGAACTAACCAACCTAAACCTTCAGTATAAAGAGGTAAATTACCAAATATTTTATCACCTAATTCTATACCAAAACCTTTTAATCCATAAATTACACTTACTACTCCTGTAAATAAAATCGTTAATGAATACACTATTCTGCTACCTTTTATAAATTTATCAACCATAGCTAAAACAATTAGCATAATAGCTATTGGATAAATCATATCTAAAACAGGAACTGAAATAGATAAAATCTTTGTTAATCCCATATTAGCAAGAATCATACTTGAAAGAGCTAAAATTCTTACCCATCCTTTATAGCTTATTTTATCAGATAAGCTTGCAAAATATTGACTACAAGAACTAATTAACCCTACACTTGTTGTTAAACATGCAAGAGTAAATATTACTGCTAGTAATACTGCACCTGGTTTACCAAATAAGTAAGTAGTAACATTTGTTAATGTAACTGCTCCATTTGCTGTTTCACCAAATCTTCCTCCACTAGTTGCTCCTAAATGTGCAAGGGCTGCATAAATTAACACAAGTAAAGCACCAGCAATAAATCCAGCTTTTATTGATGTTGATACTACAGCTTTTTCTTCTTTAACACCTTTTGTTTTAATAGCAAGTGCAATAACAATTCCAAAGTTTAATGCTGCTATAGTGTCCATTGTTAAGTATCCTTCTAAGAACCCTGTAACAAATGGTGAATTTACATATGCACCTGTTGCTTCACCATATGAACCTAATGGCTTAAAGAATGCTCCTATAACAATTACAAATATTAAAGTTAATAATGTTGGTGTTAATACTTTTCCCATACGATCAACTAACTTAGTTGGCGATAATGAAAGCCAATATGCCACTGAAAAGAATACTAAAGTAAATAATAAACGAGCTATGGTTTCTGACATATGACTTGGTAAATATGGAGATACCACCATTTCAAATGGTAAACTTCCTGCTCTTGGAATTCCTAAGCAAGGTCCAATAGATAAATAAATAAGTACTGTAAATACAGACGCAAAAAGAGGATTTACTCTTCTAGCTAATTTTTCTAAACCTCCACTTTTAGCTACAGCAATAACCCCTAATATTGGAAATCCTACTGCTGTAATTAAAAATGCCCCTAATGCAATCCATACTTTATCTCCTGCTGATTGTCCTAAAAATGGTGGAAATATTAGATTTCCTGCTCCAAAAAACAGTGAGAAGAGCATTAGTCCTAAAAATAATAGATCCTTTCTTGATAATTTTTTCATATTGTTTTCCCCCTATTAATATTACTTAATTATAGTTTTTCAATAAATAAAAAAACCGCCCCTTGATTACTCAAGGGACGGATTACATCCGTGTTACCACCCTAATTCTATAAAAAATCAATTATATATTAATCTTTTATAGCACTCTGCTCGCATCTATCAATACGCTTATCCTGTAACGTGGAAAGACTACGTCAACACTTACTCATTTCTTTTCTGCGTTGCTTCTAGGAGATGATTTTCAGCTATATTTTGAACATCGGCTTTCAGCATACACCAACTCTCTGTAGGACATCCTATAACTTACTCTTTCTCTTTATCGAATTTCTATAATTTTTATTCATTATACCAATTATAAAAACTTATATCAATAATTATTTTTATAATTTTTTATTGAAAAATATTCCATAATTTATTCTAATAACTACTAAAACAGCTAAATATGTTTGTCTACTTTAATAAATTATCTATTATATTCATCATAGTATGTTAATACTTTTGGTACATAGTTTTGTGTTTCTAAAGGCATTTTATAAAGATGTTCTGATGAAATTACACCTCTATTCATCATAGTTCCTGGTCCTGCATTATAAGCCATAAGTGCCATAGCTATATCTCCATTACAGTCATCTAAATAACCTTTAAGAATACTTACACCAGCTCTTATATTTTCATCTATATCATAACCATTAACTACACCTAATGATTCTAAGTTAAAATCCATAACTTGCATAAGTCCAATTGCTCCTGCACCTGATGTTGCATTTGCATCAAAATTAGATTCTGCTTTTATTACTGCAAGTACTAATGCTGGGTCAACATCATACATTGATGCATATTTATTTACTGTATCATATATTTCTGATAAATCAGTATTTTCATAATAACTTGTATCAATACCACTTATATCATTACTACTTGTTATACCTAAAGATGATAAATCACTTAAATTATAAGTAAGACTTTTATTTCCATATAACGGTATATTATCTCCATTTCTAATTAAAGGAAGCGAATCAAGACTAACAGATGAATTAGATATAATATCCTTAATTTCTTCTTCACTTACTTCTGATGATACATTATTATTCTGCATTTGTTCAAGCAATGCCTGAAATACTAATTCATACTCCATGCCATCCCCCAATGACTCTTTCATTAACTGACTAGCTACCGTATATCCTATATATTGCTCTACAGATGATATATCCATAACTTCTTCTCCTTTGTATATGTTTATTACTCTTCTACATTAAATTCCATTATATCGTAGTCTTCATAATTAACTTTCTTATAAAAACTCTTGCTTAAAACTAATATTTTATATTTTCCACTAACAAATGGTATAAAGCTATAATATTTCTTTTTACTATACTCTTGCACCAAAATCCAGTTTCCTTTATTCATCATATAAAATTCATAGCAGACATCTTTTCCCCCTTGAGATTCTGCTTCAAAGGTAATATCCCTGCCTACTTTTATTTCGTCAGAAGATGCAAAAACTTTAGTTCCATTCACTGGAATAACTTCATGAACATATATGGAAAATAACTCCCTACTATCATACTCCTTAGATGACTTAGCATTCTTAGCAAATATATTAACATTGTATTTACCTTGGCATCTTGGCTTAAGCCTTAAAAGTTTGCTTTCAACATAACCTGTATCCTCAACTTCTTGTCCATTAATCGAAGTAACAAACCTTACTAATGAATTATTGGTATTTTCCATTATTACTTCTATATCTATAGTCTCATTAACAATATATATTTCCTTACTATTTGATAAAACATATTTTATTTCTGCTGGAATAAAGTCTTGTACTTTAATAACAGTAGATATGCTTGAATCATACTCTTTCGCTGAATAAAAATCCTTTGCTTTTACTTCTATTTCGTATTCACCACATTCATCGGGGATAAAGCTTAACCAGTTACCTTTATCATATTCAATACTCTCTCTTAATTTGCCATCTTTAAAAATCCTAAATTGGTATAAAATTTTGCTTCCTCCACAAGCTTTACATTTTATATTTACTGGATTATTCTTAAGTACATATTTTCCACCATCACATTTTAGATCTATTATCCTCACAGGTCTTTCACCTTTTGCATTGATGATATATGGAATTTTAGTTATATCTTCATAATCTCCCTTATAGGAAATATCTTTTACTTTCAAGGTTATTGTATATTCACCTTCTTCCTCTGGAGTCCATAAATAACTATTACTTCTAATATATCCACTATCATCAGCTATTGGCCCATCTATGATATATCTATAAAGAACTTCTCTACCTCCAATAACTCTTACATTTAAATTAATTTGTATATTAGCCTTTTGTGGAGATGACATATCTGCCTCAAATCTTTTTATCTTTATAGGCTCATACTGTTTTACTTTGTATAAAATCACTGCCCTATCATCATATTCTTTGTTAGAGAGCATATCACGTACATAACATAAAAGCTTATACTCACCACTTTTATTTTCCTTAAAAGCAACTGTTTTCTTAGAAGAAAATTCTTGTATGCATACTATTTTTCCATTTGGTAATATCTTTAAAAACTTATATAACAAAGGCCTTTTAGTATCATAATTAGCCTCCACTACAAATATAAGCTCTTCTCCCACTATCATATTAGGTGTAAGTGTTTTAAAGTCAGTTATTTCTACTTCTTCTATATCTTTTACCTCTAATTTTATAACAGTAAAATCATCAACATTATTTACTGAATCTACTCTTTTACATTCAATCAATATTTCCTTTTGTCCTGCACTATTAGCTGTAAAACTAAATAAATTATCTGTACCATAATCTCTAAGAGGCTCCCAATCTACTTCTCCCTTAATCCAAAATCTATATAATAATAGTTCTTCATCAGATAGTACAGATATATTAAGCTTATCTCCAATATGCAACTTATTTTTTTCAAACTGAACATCCTTTATAAGCCTTACCTTATCATTGACTACTACGTTTATCCTCTCAGAATAAGGCTTACTAGAGTCTTTAGTTTCTCCTAAGACCATAATCATATATCTTCCAACATTCTTAGGAGTCCATGTACATTTTTGTTTTGCTGAATAATCCTGAATAGAGTTCCATACTCCATCATATCCTTCTATGAATTTATAATTTATTATATCTTTTAATTCAGATGAAACTGATATTTCAACTTCTTCATTTATAGATAAATCATTTTTTTTATTTAATTCTATTAACATATCCCCCATATACATGCACCTCTCTCTAACAAGTCCCTCTTTTACATATTTTCCCTAATGTAATTATACAGCAATTTTTTTAATTTTACAGTTGAAATTTGTCTATAAACTGTAAAAAAAGAATAAACCATACATTATTATCTATAGTTTATTCTAAGTTCCATCTATATTAATTAAAATAATGGAGATACCTAAACAGGCATCTCCATCTACAATTATTGTCATATTATTTTAATCTTGATTCTAATTCAGCTTTTAATTCTTCATAGCCTGGTTTACCAAGTAAAGCAAACATATTTTTCTTATATGCTTCAACACCTGGTTGGTCAAATGGATTAACACCTAATAAGTATCCGCTTATTGCACATGCTTTTTCAAAGAAGTAAACCATTTGTCCAAAGTAGTAAGCGCTTAATTCTGGAATATTTAATACCATATTTGGAACTCCACCATCATTATGAGCTAATAAAGTTCCTTTAAATGCTTGCTTATTAACAAAGTCTATTGTCTTTCCGGCTAAGAAGTTTAATCCATCTGTATCAACTTCTGCTTCTTCTAGAACAATTTCTTTAAGTGGATTTTCAACATTTAATACTGTTTCGAACATTATTCTTGATCCATCTTGAATGAATTGTCCCATAGAATGTAAATCAGTTGAGAAATCTACTGCTGCTGGGAAAATACCTTTTTGATCCTTTCCTTCTGATTCTCCATATAATTGCTTCCACCATTCATTGAAGTAATGTAAAGCTGGTTCATAGTTAACTAATACTTCTATATTTTTACCTTTATTATATAAAGCATTTCTCATAGCTGCATATTGATAACATTCATTTTCCTTAATTGAAGGATTTGAATACTTTTCTCTTGCATCTGCTGCACCTTGCATCATATCATCTATGTTAATTCCAGCTGCTGCAATTGGTAATAATCCTACTGCAGTTAATACTGAAAATCTTCCACCTACGTCATCTGGAATAACGAAAGTTTCATATCCCATTGTATCTGCTAAATTCTTTAATGCTCCTCTTGCTTTATCAGTAGTAGCATATATTCTAGATTTAGCACCTTCAACACCATATTTCTTTTCCATATAGTCTTTAAATATTCTAAACGCTATAGCTGGTTCAGTAGTTGTTCCTGATTTTGAAATAACGTTAACAGATATATCTTTTCCTTCAATTACTTCTAAAAGATCAGCTACATATGTTGAACTTATGTTATTTCCAACAAAGAATACTTGTGGAGTGTTTCTCTTACTGTTATCTAAAACATTATAGAAATGATTTTTAAGCATTTCAATTGCTGCTCTAGCACCTAAGTATGATCCTCCAATACCTATTACTACAAGTACATCTGAATCACTCTTAATTTTTTCTGCTGCTTTTTTAATTCTATCAAATTCAGCCTTATCATAATTAACAGGTAAATCTAACCATCCTAAAAAATCATTTCCTGCTCCAGTTCCTTCATGAACTGTTTCATGTGCGCATTTCACCATAGCTTCCATCTTTTCTATTTCAGAAAAGTCTGCATATGGCATTACTTTTGACAAATCTAAACTTAAACCTTTATTCATCTATTTACCTCCATTGAATCGTGAAATCATTAACATAGTTAATTATAACACATTTTATCTATTTGTATAAATTTTTAACAATAAAATCTTTATATCTTTAACTTAGCTCTTGAATTTTTGCATCTAATTCTTCTATATATTGCTCAAAAGTTAAATTCCTATCCATAATTTCTTTTGCCACTTCACTATTTCCTATATATCTATAATGCCATGGCTCATATAAAAAACCTGTTATATTCTCTTTTCCTTTCATATATCTAAGGATAAAGCCATATTTATAACAATTTTCCTTAAGCCATGCATAAGCTTCTGTAGAATCAAAATTATCATCCATATCTTGATAATCTTCACTTAATATATCTAAAGCTAATCCTGTCTGATGTTCACTTTGCCCTGGTTTTGCTGTATACCTATCTGCTTCTTCTTGTCCTTCATTTACAACTCTTGAATTATAAAGGCTCTCTTGTACCTCATAAGATCTATATCCTGAAGCTCCAAGTAAAGTTATGCCATCTTCCTTTGCTGCTTCAAACATTGCTTTTGCAGCTTCAGCTGTTGATTTTGCTAAATATCTTGTTTCAATATAACTTACAAAGTCTATTTCACTTAAGACAAGTTCATCTGGTACATAATCTGAACTTAAAGTATTATTTCTATTTACTAACATCATTAAGGAATTATTTTTTATGTTCAGTAATTTTTCTAATTCTTCATTATTATCTGATGCTTTTTCAGTCTCTCCTTCAGTTACTATATTGCTTTCATCTTCTAAGTGTATGTTATTATCTACCTCTGAAGTAAATATTTTATCTCTGCCTAATATAAGTGCTCCTGATATTACTATAACAATCAATAATGCAAATATAACTCCATCTTTTTTTTTCTTTTTAAAGTCCATTTTTTTCCCCTTTTCCAACTTATCCTATTTGATTTTATCATAACTTTTTAAATATAAAAAATTCTTTAAACTTATTTCACATATTTATTTTATACTAATTTGTAATTTTTCTTCAATCTATTTTTAAATAATGTCTATATATATCATAAAATATTCCTTAAATTTTATAAAAATATAGAAAAGGAACTATCGCTAACAGATTTTTTATCCGCTATTGTGACAGTTCCTTTTTATTAACTAATATCGAAAGTTATTTCCATATATACACTTTTAAATATATATTAAAAAATAAATGTCTTTCCTAAAAAATATAATATAACTATTATTCCTAAGATTATTCTATACCATCCAAAAACAGTAAAATCATGCTTTTTAACATAATCTGTTAGGAATTTAATTGATATCATAGATACTATAAAAGCTACGATCATACCAATTAATAATACTGATATTTCAGTTCCTGTAAATGTAAGTCCAAATTTTAATATTTTTAGTAAACTTGCCCCAAACATTACTGGTATCGCTAAGAAAAAAGTAAATTCTGTAGCTAACCCTCTTGAAACTCCAAATATTATTGCACCAACTATAGTTGCACCTGAACGAGATGTTCCTGGAAAAATTGCTGCAATAAGTTGAAATAATCCAATAATAACTGCATCCTTATATGTAATATCAGAAAGCTTTGTTTTCATAAACACTCTTCCTTTATTTTTCTTTTCAACTATAATAAATGCAATACCAACAATAATTAATGCTAATGCAACAGTTTGATAATTATAAAATAGTTCGTCAATCTTATCATCAAATAATATTCCTACTATTGCTGCTGGAATACATGCAACTACAATTTTAAACCACATTTGAAAAGTATCTTTTTTTACTAAGAATTTTTCACTTGTTGAAAATGGAAACAACTTTTTCCAATAAAGTACTACAACAGCCATTACAGCTCCTAATTGAATTACTACAAAGAACATTTCTTTAAATGCAGGTGACACATTAAGTTTGATAAATTCATCAACTAAAATCATATGTCCTGTACTACTTACTGGTAGCCATTCTGTAATTCCTTCAACAATACCTAGTATTATTGCCTTAAAAATTAATATAATGTCCATAGTTAACTCCTTATTTCTTTTTTTATTGATTTAACTTTAATATTTTATCATAAAAAACATTACATAAGTTATATTATTTATTACATTTATCTTAATTCCTGTAAAACTTATCTTTTATTTCACAAAAAAAATTATCATAATCATCTTACATCTTTTTTCAGATTATAGCATTTAGAGTCTAGTCCAAGTCAACAACAAATGATTTTTTGTTTCTTTATAGCTTTAAAATCCTCGTACTTCTTGAAAAAAATTAATGATAATTGTAGAATAAAAACTGATTTACAAAAAATATGCGCTATACTCCACTTTATAGGAGACAGCAGCAGGAGGTAATTTAAATATGAAAACATTAAATTTTGACGTGCGTCGTATGTGCCAATTGGCCTTATTGATTGCACTAGAACTACTTATGGGCTATACTCCACTTGGTTATCTGCAATTAGGATTTATTGCAGCCTCTCTTCTTTCCATTCCAGTAGCAGTAGGAGCTATTGTTTTAGGACCAATTGAAGGACTAATACTTAGTTTAGTCTTTGGTCTTATAAGTTTTGCTAAAGGATTTTCCAGCACTGGCTTGATGACACAAGCTATGTTCTCAGCCAGTATTATTGGTAGCTTTATTGTTACTGTAGGTGGACGTATTTTAATGGGATTATCCACTGGAGCTATTGTCTTAGGTCTAAAAAAACTTCTACCAAAACATGATAATTTTCGTTGTTTAATTGGTAGCATATCAGCTCCTTTACTAAACACATTTTTTTACATGAGCTTATTAATGCTAATTTTTTATAATACTGAATATATACAAGGATTAAGTCAAGCTACTGGTTTAACTAATCCATTTTTATTAATATTATCTATGGTTGGTGTACAAGCTTTGATAGAAACTGCTATTTGTTCTGTAATTTCTTTTACTGTAAGTAAAACACTATTACTTTATTTTAAAAAAAATTAAGCAATTTCTTTTAAAGAATAAAATCAACCTTTATAAAAAAGCAGTTTTGATATTTCAGTGAACTGCCTCTAAAGGAAAAGCTGTAAAACCCTTGTAAACAAAGGCTTTACAGCTCAGTTTCAACTATTCAAATTCTATAGTAGCTGGTGGTTTTCCTGTGCAATCATAGAATACACGGTTAACTCCATTAACTTCATTTACTATTCTAGTTGTTACTTTTCCAAGTACTTCCCATGGAAGATCAGCAGATTCTGCTGTCATGAAATCACTTGTAGTTACTGCTCTAAGTGCAACTGCATAATCATAAGTTCTTTCATCACCCATAACTCCTACAGATCTCATATTAGTTAACGCTGCAAAGTATTGCCCGATTTCTTTATCTAAACCAGCCTTAGCAATTTCTTCTCTATAAATTGCATCAGCTTCTTGAACTATCTTTACCTTTTCAGCTGTTACTTCACCAATTATTCTTATACCTAATCCTGGTCCTGGGAATGGTTGTCTGTATACTAATTTTTCAGGTATACCAAGTTCTAATCCTGCTTTTCTTACTTCATCCTTAAATAATAATCTTAAAGGTTCAATTATTTCTTTAAAATCAACATAATCAGGAAGCCCACCAACATTATGATGAGATTTTATCACTGCTGAATCACCAAGACCACTTTCAATTATATCTGGATAAATTGTTCCTTGAACTAAGAAATCTACCATACCTATTTTCTTAGCTTCTTCTTCAAATACTCTAATGAACTCTTCACCAATAATTTTTCTCTTTCTTTCTGGATCTTCTACTCCAGCAAGAGCTTCATAGAATCTATCTTGTGCATTTACTCTAATAAAGTTTAAATCATAGTGTCCTTCTGGCCCAAAGATAGCTTCTACTTCATCACCTTCATCTTTACGAAGTAAACCATGATCAACAAATACACATGTTAATTGCTTACCAATTGCTTTTGATAAAAGAACTGCTGCTACTGATGAATCAACACCACCTGATAATGCACATAGTGCTTTACCATTACCAATTCTTTCACGAATTTCTTCAATTGATTTTTCAACAAAAGAATCCATTGTCCAATCTCCAGCACAATTACAAATATTGTACACAAAGTTTGATAACATCTTAGTTCCTTCTTTAGTATGCATAACTTCAGGATGGAATTGAACTGCATATAAGTTCTTTTCTACACATTCCATAGCTGCCACAGGACATACTGGAGTACTTCCTACTATATTAAAATCTTCTGGAGCTTTTTCTATATAATCTGTATGGCTCATCCAACATATAGTCTTGTCTTGTACACCTTCAAATATTTTTGATTTTGCATCCACACTAACTTCTGTTTTACCATATTCACTAACTGGAGCAGTTGCTACACTTCCTCCTAATAAATAAGCCATTAGTTGTGATCCATAGCATATTCCTAGCACTGGTATTCCAATATTAAATATTTCTTTATCACATAGCGGTGAGTTTTCACCGTATACACTATTAGGTCCACCAGTAAATATTATTCCCTTTGGATTCATTTCTCTTATTTTTTCTATACTTAAATTATACGGATGAACCTCACAATATACATTACATTCTCTGACTCTTCTTGCTATTAACTGATTATACTGACCACCAAAGTCAAGCACTAGTATTAATTCTTTCTTCATTGAAATCCTCCTAATGTCCTTTTATAGTATTACTCTCTAACGCTATAGTTTGGAGCTTCTTTTGTTATATTGATATCATGTGGATGGCTTTCTCTTATACCTGAAGCAGTTTGAACCACAAATTTAGCATTTTCATATAAATTATCTAATGTTGGTGCTCCTAAATATCCCATACCTGATTTTATTCCACCTAATAATTGGAATATAGTATCTGATACTGGTCCCTTATAAGCAACTCTCCCTTCAACGCCTTCTGGTACAAATTTCTTTGTTCCATTTTGGAAATATCTATCACTAGATCCTTTTTCCATAGCTGCTAAAGATCCCATACCTCTATATACTTTGTATGTTCTTCCTTGATATATTTCAGTTTCTCCTGGAGATTCCTCACATCCAGCTAGCATTGAACCCATCATACAAACCTGTGCCCCTGCTGCTAAAGCCTTAACTATATCTCCTGAATACTTTAATCCACCATCAGCAATAACAGGAACACCATATTTTCTTCCTTCTTCTACACAATCCATAACTGCTGTTAATTGTGGAACACCTACACCAGCAACTATTCTTGTTGTACAAATTGATCCTGGTCCTATACCAACTTTAACACAATCAGCTCCCGCTTCAACTAAGTCTCTTACAGCTTCCGCTGTAGCAATATTACCTGCTATTATTTGAAGTTCTGGATAAACACTCTTTATTTTTCTTACACCTTCAATAACACCTTTACTATGTCCATGCGCTGTATCAAGTGTAATAACATCTACTTTTGCTTTTACTAAGGCTTCAACTCTTTCCATCATATCGTTAGTAATTCCTACTGAAGCTCCACATAAAAGTCTTCCTTTACTATCTTTTGCTGCATTAGGATATGCCTTTGCCTTTTCAATATCTTTTATAGTAATTAATCCTTTTAAATTGTTATCATCATCTATTAAAGGAAGTTTTTCTATTTTATGCTTCTTTAAGATTTCTAAAGCTTCTTCTAAAGTAGTTCCTTCCTTTGCTGTTATTAATGGGCTCTTTGTCATTACTTCATCAAGTGTCTTATCATAGTTTGTTTCAAAAACTATATCTCTATTAGTTATTATTCCAACTAATTTAGTTCCTCTTGTTACAGGAACTCCTGAAATTCTATATTTAGCCATTAATTCTAATGCTTGTCTTACTGTGTTATCTTCATTTAAGAATATTGGATCAGTAATTACGCCATTTTCCTGTCTCTTAACTCTATCTACTTCTATAGCTTGTTCTTCTATAGTCATGTTCTTATGGATTATACCAATTCCGCCTTCTCTTGCCATAGCTATAGCCATTTTAGATTCAGTAACAGTATCCATACTTGCACTCATTAATGGTATATTTAATGATATTTTCTTTGTTAATTTAGTTTTTAAACTAACTTCATTAGGTAAAATTTCTGATTTGTTTGGTACTAATAACACATCATCAAATGTGTAAGCAGTTTTAATAATTTGAGCCATTGTTATTCCCTCCAAATATATAAAAATATGTAATAATTGCTAATATAATCTATTTAATTGTAAAAAAAAGCACATTAACCTTTAAGTAAGGTTAATACGCCTAATAATCTTAAACTTATTCTATAAGATATAAAGACATTTAATCTTACTTATAGTCGGAAATTAATGGTTTCCGGTAGAAACGCCCTGCCATATTCAGGGTATATATAAGTTTTCATAATGTTTGTTGCCTTGCGATTTTTTTTTTAATTATAGAGTATTTACTTTATATTGTCAACATTAAAACAACTCTAGCAAATCTATTTTTCTCCACTTTTGACATATCATAATTTACCCTATTATAATTACCACCATTGATGATACCTATAATCTAATGTTGCTAGTAAAAGCTTCCCTCATTATATAATAAAAATGCTATATTTTCATCAATGATATATACCAGTTAATTATTTCTGTACTATATAATAATGAAATAATTGCTCCTATAGCTAAGTATGGACCAAATGCTATTTCTGCTTTTCTTTCCTTAAACTTTAATATCAAGAATATGCTAGCTATAATTCCTCCTAAAATAAATGCTATAAACAAAGCAAGCATAAGCCCTTTAATACCTAAAAATAATCCTATAATTAAAGCAATCTCAATATCACCTTCTCCCATACCTCCAGTAAAAAATACTATTGCTCCAATAACTATTACTCCTAAAGCTCCAGCTAACAAATTTTCCCAGGGTATTTGCCATGAAATTAATAAATCTATTATCTCTATAAAGACAAAGGCTCCTATCCCAAAGATGGTAGTGGATTTATATATGTAGTGTGTTTTTAAATCAATACCTGCAATAACTATTAAAAGAGAACTTAATAAAAACCCTTTTAATGAATCAATTGAATTTCCATAATTACAGTATATAAGAACATATAATAATGAATTGAGCATTTCAATAAGAGAATATTTAATAGATATCCTCTTGCCACATCCTCTGCATCTCCCCTTTAAAAATAAATAACTTAAAAGAGGAATTAAGTCATAGCCCTGCAATTTATAGCTACAAGTGGTGCAATGAGATGATGGAAATATAATGGATTCTTCTCGTGGAATTCTATAAATACATACATTTAAAAAACTACCTATACATAATCCAATAATTGCAATGAATATAATCTCCAAATATATAACACTTCCTTTATATTTATAATAATTATTAAAATTATTAACATTTTAGTAATAATTTATAATGTATTAAAAATAAAAACTTTAATGAAAATATAAAAAAACACCAAACAATTTTACTTGCTTGGTGTTTTTTTATATTAATACATTCCATCCATTCCCATTCCTGGAGCTGGTGCTGGAGCTTCCTTTTGTGGAATATCTACTACAGCAGCTTCTGTTGTTAAGAATGTAGATGCTACTGATGCTGCATTTTGAAGTGCTGATCTTGTAACCTTTGTTGGATCAACAATTCCTGCTTGAAGCATATTTACATATTTATCATTTAATGCATCATATCCAATTCCTGCTTCACTGTATTTAACTTTTTCAATGATTACTGAACCTTCAAGTCCTGCATTTATAGCAATTTGTCTCATTGGCTCTTCTAGAGCTTTAACAATTATATTTATACCTACTTGTGTATCATCAACTTCTGAAGTTAATTCTGCTACTTTATTAATTGCATTTACATAAGCAGTTCCACCACCTGGAACAATTCCTTCTTCCACAGCTGCTTTTGTAGCTGCTAAAGCATCTTCGATTCTTAGCTTTCTTTCTTTTAATTCAGTTTCTGTAGCAGCTCCAACTTTGATTACTGCAACTCCGCCTGAAAGTTTTGCTAATCTTTCTTGAAGCTTTTCTTTATCAAATTCAGAAGATGTTTCTTCGATTTGAGTCTTTATTTGATTTATTCTTTCTTTAATAAGTGATTTTTCACCTTTTCCATTTACTATTGTAGTATTTTCCTTAGTAACTTTTACACTTTCAGCTTGACCAAGCATATCTAAAGTTACTTCCTTTAAATCTCTTCCTAATTCTTCTGATATAACTTCTCCACCTGTTAAAACTGCTATATCTTGTAGCATTTCTTTTCTTCTATCACCGAATCCAGGAGCCTTAACAGCAACACAGTTAAATGTTCCCCTTAACTTATTAACTACTAATGTAGCCATTGCTTCACCTTCAACATCTTCTGCAATGATTAAAAGTTTTCTACCATTTTGAACTATTTGTTCAAGTATTGGTAAAATTTCTTGTATGTTAGTAATCTTCTTATCAGTTATTAAAATTAATGGGTTATCAAGTAATGCTTCCATCTTTTCAGTATCAGTTGCCATATAAGGACTTACATATCCTCTATCAAATTGCATACCTTCTACTACATCTAATTCTGTTCCCATAGATTTAGATTCTTCTACAGTGATAACTCCTTCATTTCCTACTTTTTCCATAGCATCAGAAATAAGAGTTCCTATTTCTTCATCAGCTGCTGATATGGCTGCAACTCTTGCAATATCTTCCTTACCAGCTACTGGCTTTGATATATTCTTTATTTCTTCAACTGCCACATCCACAGCTTTTCTTATACCACTTCTTATAAGTATTGGATTTGCACCAGCTGTAACATTCTTAAGTCCTTCTCTTATTATAGCTTGTGCTAAAAGAGTAGCAGTAGTAGTACCGTCTCCCGCAACATCATTAGTCTTTGTTGCCACTTCCTTAACTAATTGTGCACCCATATTTTCATATGGATCTTCTAATTCTATTTCTCTTGCTATAGATACACCATCATTTGTGATTAATGGTGAACCAAACTTCTTATCTAATATAACATTTCTTCCTTTAGGTCCTAATGTAACCTTTACTGTATTAGCTAGCTTATCAACACCAGATTGCATAGCTCTTCTTGCTTCTTCTCCAAATTCAATCATTTTAGCCATAATAATTATCCTCCTTTTTATTCAACAATTGCTAATATATCATCTTGTCTTAATATTATATATTCTTCTCCAGCAACTTTTACATCTGTTCCTGCATATTTTGAATATAAAATCTTATCTCCAACTTTTACGTCCATTTCTACCCTTTTGCCATCTACAACAGCTCCTGGACCTACAGCCATAACTTTAGCTTCTTGTGGCTGTTCTTTAGCTGTACCTGTTAGAACTATACCACTCTTTGTAGTTGATTCAGCCTCTAGTTTCTTTATAACAACTCTATCTCCTAATGGTCTAATATTCATTTAAAAATACCTCCTATCACTTTTGTTAGCACTCACCATCTCAGAGTGCTACTATCTATATTTTTATAATATATCCTTTTTCCTTACTTTTCAAATATTACTTTTTTTATTATTGCCTTTTAATGGTTAAATATAACTTAATATTTAAATTTATATTTTATTTACTCTATGTTTCTTATCATTCCTTCATTTTTTAAAATTTTATATATTTTACATTTAAAGTAAATCTTTTGATGTATATTTCTATCATAAGATTTATATTTTCTAAATCACTTATTTACTATAACTTTTCTCTCAAGATTAATGTCTTTAAATTTTTCTAACTTTTCATTTTTTATTACCGCTTTTATAGGAGATCCATTATTTATCTTAACAAAGGCTGCCTTAGCTTTAGCAGGTGTAACTATTGTTCCAGCTCCATTTATACATCCACCTTCACACATCATACCTTCTATAAAATTACCTGAAAGTCTACCTGCTTTGGCCATGGTCATTGTCTTCTTACATTCTAAACCTGAAACTTTTACTGGCTTGAAGTCAATGGTTGCTCCACTATCTTTAACGTAATTTTCTATAGCTGCTGTCAATCCTCCTGACATACCAAAGTTTCTACCAAATACAGAACCATCAGTAACATCATCTTCCTCACATTCATATGGATTAACTGCAAAGGCAGCGTATAATGCTAAAAGTTCTTCAAAAGTAAGTACATAATCAACAGCACCTTCAACACCATTTCTAATAGCTTCTGCTTTTTTAGCTGTACATGGTCCTATAAATACTATTTTTGCTTCTGGATCTTGTGCCTTTACATATTTAGCTGTTGCTACCATCGGTGATACAGTACCTGAAATCTTTCCTACTTCAGTAGATACTGTCTTTTCAATAAAGCTTAAAAATCCAGGACAGCACGAATTAGTCATATATTTATCACCATTTTCCATTCTTTCAATAAACTCATTGCTTTCATGAACAGTTACTGCATCAGCTCCTAAAGCAGCTTCTATCATATCCACAAAACCAAGCTTTTTAATGGAATTTCTAATCTTACCATAATTCATTGCTGCTCCAAATTGTCCTGTAATTGCTGGTGCTACTATGGCATACATTCTTCTTCCTCTACCTAACCTCTTAGCCACTGGTACTATCAAACTCTTATCAGAAATAGCACCAAAAGGACATGCTGTCATACATGCTCCACAATTTACACATTTTTCTTCTTTTATCATTGCTCTTCTATCTTCAGGATTAATATCCAAAGCTCCAGTAGGACAAGATCTCTTACATGGTCTCATAACTTCCGATATAGCATCATATGAACATGCTTTTTTACACATTCCACATTCTCTACATAGCTCTTGATTAATATATGCCTTTCCATTAACAATGCTTATTGCACCAAAATTACATGCTTCTTTGCATCTATGAGCAATACAATTTCTACATGAATCTGTTACATTATACTTATTAATTGGACATCTATCGCAGGCTGCCTCAATAACATACATTATTTGTTCATCTGGCCTTATATCAACAAGCTTATACTCAACCTTATCTCCATCAGCTAAACATCCTGATGCAAGCTTTGCTCTTTCTAAAACTATAGCTCTTTCTTTATATACACAACATCTATATGTGGGCTTATTCCCTTTAATAACTTCATATGGAATCTTTTCAATATTATTTAAAGTTACACTATCTTCTTTAGCAAGTTTTGCTACTGCTGTTAGAACCTCATGCTTAAGTTTTTTAAGTTGAGTTTCAAATTGAAACATATCTTTTCCCCCTATCAAATCCTTCTCAATACTCCACATAATATTATACTACATTTTGTTAATTTATTATATATTTTCATAATTATGTAATTTAAAACTATAAAAAATAGTCAATACACTAAATATATTGACTATTTTTACCAATTATACATTAATACTATTTTCTCTTGCATAATAGAATAAATATTGTTGCGCTAAACCTGAAAGTTCACCAAATTTCTCTCTACCAAATACTCTTATCTTATTTAATGAAACATCTGGTGCAACATAGAAATGAATCATTGCTCTCTTAATCCATACATCTACTGGGAAAGCAGACTTTTTCCCCATAGAGAAAAGCATGATGCAATCTGCCACCTTAGCACCTACTCCTTTAAAAGCTTGTAATGCAATATGACATTCATCTGTTGGAAGTGACATTATATACTCTAAATCATACATCTTTAATTCATCAGTTAACTTTCCTGATTTCTTTGCTTCTAAAGCCCTATTTATATTATAAATTGTATCAATTATGTATTTACTTCTGAAAGATGCTCCTGTTTCTTGTATATCTTCAAGTGTTGCTTTCTTTAATTGTTCTGGTGTTGGAAAAGCATGATACACTTCACCTTTATACTCTATCTTATCACCAAACTTTTCTGAAATTTTCTTAATAGTCTTCATTATTGAAGGAATACTGTTTCTTGCTGAAATAATAAAACTGATTACCATTTCAAAAGGATCTTGGTTTAATAATCTTATTCCATAACCAAATTCTATAGCTTGTTTTAATAAGTCATCCTTACTTAACTCTTCTTTTAATGGTCCATACTCTGTATTTAAATCAAAATAATTTTCCCATATATTTTTGAAGTCATCCATATTAGTATTGTGAATTATTACCTGTTCATCTTCTTGAGTAATCTCTATTACTCTCCTATTAGACACAACTATATAATCAGTATCAGTAACTCTCTGCCATCTAAAGCACTGTCCACATTCCAATATTTGTTTAATGTTAAAATTCTTAACACCTTTTATTATCACTGAATCATTTGACTCTATTATTTCTCTATAATCCATAAAACACCTCATCCTTTGCTCTATTATTTATATTTTATCTTTAACTAATATCTTGATTATTACTCAACAACTTTTATAAGCTATAAATAATACAATTATCTATTAACAATAATTATTTCTTATATTATAACGTAAAAAAATAAAAGTATCAAAAATAGAGATATAAAAAATGCTGCTAATTGATAATTAAGTAGAAAACTCATAGAGTTTCTTTAAAATATAAAAAGGAATTTCCCCTTAAGGAAACCCCTCATTAATTTTTAATTCTTAATTATTATTGATAATTAAAGAATCCTCTTCCGCTCTTTCTTCCAAGCCAACCAGCTCTAACATATTTTCTTAATATATTACTTGCTCTATATTTTGTATCTCCTGTTTCTTTATATAATACATCCATAATAGCTAAGCATACATCAAGACCAACTAAATCTCCTAGTGCTAAAGGCCCCATTGGGTGATTTGCACCATATTTCATAGCTGTGTCTATATCTTCTGCTGAAGCAATTCCTTCTTGAAGGATAAATGATGCTTCATTAATCATTGGAATAAGTATTCTATTAACAACAAATCCTGGAGCTTCTGCAACTTCAACTGGATTCTTTCCTATAGCTTCTGATAATTCCTTTACAGTATTAAAAGTTTCATCTGATGTAGCTATTCCTCTAATAACTTCAACAAGTTTCATTACTGGAGCTGGATTGAAGAAGTGCATTCCAATAACTTTATCAGGTCTCTTAGTAGCTGAAGCCACTTCAGTTATTGATAAAGAAGATGTATTGGAAGCTAATATTGTGCTTTCCTTACAAATACCATCTAATTCTGCAAATATAGATTTTTTAATTTCCATATTTTCTATTGCTGCTTCTACAACTAAATCACAATCTGCTGCTAAGTTCATATCAGTTGTTCCTGATATTCTTGAAAGAACTACTTCCTTTGTAGCTTCATCCATTTTTCCTTTAGCAACTAATTTACTTAAGTTTTTATTAATTCCAGCTAATCCTCTTTCAACAAATTCATCTTTTATATCTCTTACAATAACTTCATAACCTTTTTGAGCAAAAGCTTGAACTATTCCTGCTCCCATAGTTCCAGCACCTAAAACAAAAATCTTTTCCATTCAATTCCCCTCCATAACTTTTAATGAATAATGAAAAATTATTGATAAAATTCTAAACTAGTTTTTTCTTCATTTTTAATTTTTACGCTTCTTGAATTTCTTTTAATTGAGTAATCATTTCTGGTATTACTTTATTTAAATCTCCAACTATTCCATAGTCAGCAACATTCATAATTGGAGCTGTTTCATCTTTATTAATTGCTATAATCATATCTGAATCTTGCATACCAGCAACATGTTGAATAGCTCCTGAAATACCACAAGCTACATATATTATAGGTTTAACAGTTTTTCCTGTTTGTCCAACTTGATATGCTGCATCTATCCATCCTTTTTCAACAGCTGCTCTAGATCCAGCCACAACACCACCTAAAATATCAGCTAACTGTTTTAATAATCCAAAATTTTCTTCAGAACCTACTCCTCTTCCCCCTGAAACTATTACCTTAGCTTCACCGATATCAATTATTTCTTTATTAGCTTTAACTATTTCTAAAACTTGAGTTCTTATATCTGAAGATTCTATTTGAACTTTAACATTTTTCACAACGAATTCAGTATTCTTTTCAGTAGATTTAGCAAAAACCCCTGGTCTTACAGTGGCCATTTGAGGTCTATGATCTGGGCATGCAATTGTAGCCATTAAGTTACCACCAAAAGCTGGTCTAGTAGCTAATAAAGCACCATTACTAACTTCTACTGCTAATGAAGTACAGTCAGCAGTTAACCCTGTTGATAATCTTGCAGCTACTCTTGGCCCTAAATCTCTTCCAATAAATGTAGCCCCAATAAATATAATTCCTGGCTTTCTTTCATTTGCCAAATCACAAATTACTTTTGTATAGCCATCAGTTGTATAATGTTCTAATTCTGGACTTTCAGCCACAAGTACTTCGTCAGCACCATGTTCTCCTAAAGTAGATGCTAATCCTTCTACATTATTTCCTAATAATATTGCTGTAAGCTTAACTCCTAATTCATTTGCAAGTCTCTTTCCCTCTCCTAATAACTCTAAAGAAACTTTTTGTAATTTACCTTCTCTTTGTTCAGCAAAAACCCAAATACCTTTATAATCTGCTATATTCATTTTTCAATTCCTCCCTTAAGCAATCCTAGATATAATGCTTTTCCTTTAATTTACCTAAAACATATGAAACTGCTTCTGGTGCACTTTCCTTTACCACTTCTCCAGCACCTTTAGCTTCTTTAGTCATAGATTTCTTAACTTTAGTTGGAGATCCCTTTAATCCTATTTGTGATGCATCAATATCAAGATCATTTGCTGTAAATACAGTTATTTCTTTATCCTTAGTGGCAAATATCCTTCCAACATTCATATATCTAGGATGGTTTAATTCAGCTATAGCAGTTAAAAGTACTGGAGTTTTAACCTTAATTATTTCATATCCATCTTCTAATGCTCTATTAACTAATAATCCATCACTTTCTACTTTAACATCTTGTACATATGTTACTTGAGGTATTTCTAAATGTTCAGCAATTTCAGGACCAACTTGTGCTGTATCACCATCAATAGCTTGTCTACCTCCAAATATAACATCATAATCTAAATTTCTTATGGCTGATGCTATTGTTCTTGATGTAGCTAATGTATCAGCTCCACCAAAAGCTCTATCTGTAATTAATATTGCCTCATCTGCACCCATACATAAAGCTTCTCTTAAAGCATCCTTTGCTTGAAGAGGTCCCATGCTTATTACTGTAATTTTTCCTCCATGACTTTCTTTTAAGCATAGTGCAGCTTCTAAGGCATGCTTATCCTCTGGATTTATTATTGAAGGAACACCTTCTCTAATTAATGTTCCTGTTTTTTGATCTATTTTAACAACAGTTGTATCTGGAACTTGTTTTAAACAAACTACTATATTCATTATTTTAAGCCTCCCTTAATTACTTTAATAAGCTTCCTGAAATAACCATCTTTTGAACTTCAGAAGTTCCTTCATAAATTTCAGTAATCTTAGCATCTCTCATCATTCTTTCCATTGGATATTCCTTAGTATATCCATATCCACCAAATAATTGAACAGCCTTAGTTGTAACATCCATAGCTACCTCTGCTGCATATAATTTTGCTCTAGCAGCATCTACTGAATATGGTTGTTTATTTTCTTTTAACCATGCAGCTTTATATACTAAGAATCTAGCAGCTTCAATTTTTGTGCTCATTTCAGCAACCATCCATTGTAATCCTTGAAATGCTGATATAGGTCTACCAAATTGTTTTCTTTCCTTCATATATTTAATAGCTTCCTCTAAAGCACCTTCTGCAATTCCTAATGCTTGAGCAGCTATACCAATTCTTCCTCCATCAAGAGTTTTCATTGCTATACCAAAACCTTTTCCTTCTCTACCAATTAAATTTTCCTTTGGAACTACACAGTTTTCAAATATAAGCTCTGTAGTAGAAGATGCTCTTATACCAAGCTTGTCCTCTTTCTTTCCTATTGAGAATCCTAGGAAGCCTTTTTCAACAATAAATGCTGATATTCCCTTAGTACCCTTTGATTTATCAGTCATGGCAAATACGATAAATGTATCAGCTACGCCCCCATTAGTGATAAATATCTTAGAACCATTTAATATATAGTTATCTCCATCTAATACTGCTGTAGTTTGTTGTCCTGCTGCATCTGTACCTGCTCCTGGTTCAGTAAGTCCAAATGCACCAATCTTATTTCCTGTACATAAGTCTCTTAAATATTTTTCTTTTTGTTCAGGAGTACCATTTTCATTTATTAATGAAGCACAAAGTGATGTATGTGCTGAAAGAATAACTCCTGTAGTAGCACAAACTTTTGATAGCTCTTCCACTGCTAGGATATAAGATAATACATCACCACCAGCTCCACCAAATTCAGTAGGGAAAGGAATTCCCATCATTCCTAACTCTCCCATTTTCTTAACGTTTTCCATTGGAAATCTTTCTGTTACATCTATTTCAGCAGCTATTGGTTTAACTTCATTAACTGCAAAATCTCTAACCATTTGCCTAACTAATTCTTGCTCCTTAGTCAATGTAAAATTCATACTTTTACCTCCCATAAATTGCCCTTATACATACTTAAACACATTTATTTAAAACAAATTATTATTTATTTTGGAAATTCTTTTCTCTTCTTTCTAGAAATGCACTCATTCCTTCTTTTTGATCTAAAGAATCAAAGCAGCTTCCGAAATCCCCTGCCTCTATTTCTATAGCCTTATCTATATCCACTTGCATACCTCTATTTATAGCATCCTTACATGTTTTAACAGCTATTGGTGCATTGGAACATATAGCTTTAGCCATAGTTCTTGCTTCATCCATTAATTTATCTAAAGGCACAACTTTATTTACTAATCCTATTGCTAATGCTTCATCAGCTTTTACCATTACACACGTATAGATTAATTCCTTTGCCTTTCCTTCACCAACAAGTCTTGGAAGTCTTTGAGTTCCACCAAACCCAGGAGTTATACCAAGTCCTGCCTCAGGTTGCGCAAACTTAGCTTTTTCAGATGCAATTCTTATATCACATGCCATTGCAAGTTCACATCCTCCTCCTAAAGCAAATCCTGAAATTGCTGCTATGACAGGTTTATCTAAATTTTCAAGTCTTCTAAATACTTTATTACCTAGTAACCCAAACTCCTTTCCACCTTTTGAATCAAGATCTTTCATTTCTGAAATGTCAGCACCAGCAACAAAGGATTTTTCTCCTGAACCAGTTAAAATTACACAGTAAATCTCTTTATCATTTTCTAAATCTTCTATCACTGCATTTAACTCTTTTAAAGTTTCAGAGTTTAAAGCATTTAAAGCTTTAGGTCTGTTTATTGTTACAATAGCAATATTACCCTCTTTTTCTAAAAGAACATTATTAAATTCCATAGTTGCCTCCCTATACATCAATCCCACATACTATTTGTTAATTATATAACAAATATCAACAAAAAAATTTATACCTTTTATAAAGTGAATCTTAATTTAATTCTTAATTACACTCTAATTATAATAACTTTTTTTTACATTTGCAACTTTATTTTCCATTCACTAACATAAAAAAAGAACAATATTACTATTGATCTTTTCTATGATTTCTTATTTATTCATCTGATAAACTAAAGTTAATAAACTTTCAGATAAATGAACATTTTCTACCTTAACAGTTTCTGGTACATGAAGATCTATTGGTGCAAAGTTCCATATGCCTTTAACTCCACCATTTACCAAAACATCACATACTTTTTGTGCATTTATTCTAGGAACACAAAGAATTCCCATATCTATATTATTTTCTTCTAAATATTCTTTAAGTTCATCTATATCTTTTATTTCAACATCTCTTATTCTCATACCTACTAGTTTTGGATTTGCATCAAAAATTGCTGTTATTCCAAGACCTATATCTGTAAACCTACTATAATTTGCTATTGCCTGCCCTATATTTCCTGCTCCAATAAGTACTGCATTATATTCTTTTCCTACACCAAGAATAGTTCCTATTTGATTATGCAACTCTTTTACATTATATCCATAACCTTGTTGACCAAAATCTCCGAAGTTATTTAAATCCTGTCTTATTTGAGAAGCAGTAAAACCTATTTTTTCACCTAATTCTTTTGAAGATATCCTATCAACATCATTTTTGACAAGTTCTCCTAAATATCTATAGTATTTTGGCATTCTTTTTATTACTGCCATAGAAACATTTTTCTTCTTTTCCATAGTATATTCTCTCACTTTCCTATATTTTACCTAACATTATGATAATTTAATTATCCTAAAAATATATTTTCTATTACCCTGTATCTCCCATAACTTTAAATACTTTGATAATATAATAACATACTTTTTTTTCTAAATCTATATTCCCTCATACATTTTCAAAATTTAACCAACAATTAACTCAACTATTTCTATAAGCTTATTTTAAGCATTTTTTAAATATATATTATAAAAATAAAGACTTATGTATAACGTAGCAGATCCGTTATACATAAGTCTCCCTAGCTAAATATAAAGCCAAATGCCTAAACAAACGGCTCTATATAAAGATACAAAATAATTTTGTATGCATCCCTATGCCTAAAATGTTCTCGACTTTCTTTATTATAGTTAAGTTGATGATTTTTGTCAATATTTATCGAAAGCATCTAGTAGAGTTAATTATGGCAATTATGGTTACTCCTACATCTGCAAATACTGCTGTCCACATATTAGCTATGCCAAATGTTCCAAGTACCATAACTAATATCTTTATTCCCAGTGCAAAAACTATATTTTGCCATAATATTTTATTAGTTTTCTTTGACACATTTATTGCATCTACTAAAGCATTTATATCATCTTTCATTAATACTATATCTGCTGCTTCAATAGCTGCATCTGATCCAATCCCTCCCATGGCAATACCTATATCTGCTCTTGCAAGTACAGGTGCATCATTTACTCCATCACCTACAAAAGCAAGTTTACCATTCTTATTAGATCTTTTCAGAAGTTCTTCTACTTCCCTTACTTTATCTAATGGTAGTAACTCTGAATGAACTTCATCAATATTAATCTTTTCTCCAACCTTGTATGCCGTCTTTTTATTATCACCTGTAAGCATTACTGTCTTTTTAACTCCAGCTTTCTTTAGATTTATTAAAGCTTCAACTGCATTCTCCTTAATCTTATCTGAAATCACTATACTACCTTTAAATTCTCCATTTATAGCACAATATACTACTGTTCCTATTGAATCCACTTCATTATATAAAATATTAAATTCATTCATTAACTTTGAATTCCCTACAAGCACTTCTTCATTATTTATTACAGCTTTTATTCCGTGTCCTGATATTTCTTTATACTCTTTTATAACTTCCTTATCTATTTCTTTACCATATTCTTTTATGATAGAAATAGCTATTGGATGATTAGAAAAACTTTCAGCCATAGCTGCTACTTCAATAAGTTTTTCTTTATCAATGCCATTAGTATTTATTTCTGTAACACTAAATACTCCTTCTGTTAAAGTACCAGTCTTATCAAATACAACAGTTTCTAAATCTTTTAATAGTTCTAAATAGTTACTACCTTTAACTAGTACACCTTTTTTTGAAGCTCCACCTATACCTGCAAAGAAGCATAAAGGTACTGAAACAACTAAAGCACATGGACAAGAAACAACAAGAAATACCAATGCTCTATAAAGCCAGGTTGAAAATAAAGCATCCTTTATAAATATTGATGGTACTACAGCTATTAATATTGCTAAAGCTACAACTATAGGTGTATATACTTTTGCAAATTTAGTTATAAATTTTTCTGTATTGGCTTTTTTATTTGCTGCATTTTCTACCATTTCTAATATTCTTGAAACTGTAGATTCACCAAATTTTTTAGTTACTTTAACCTTTAATACACCATTGGTATTTATTCCACCTGATAATATTTCATCATTAACTGCAATTTTTCTAGGAACTGACTCTCCTGTAAGTGCAGAAGTATCAACAAAACTTTCTCCTTCAACAACAATGCCATCTAAAGGAATTTTTTCTCCTGGTTTAACTAAAATCACATCTTCAACCTTCACTGTTTCAGGTGATACTTTTTTTTCTTTTCCATTTATAATAAGATTTGCATAGTCAGCTCTTATATCCATAAGTGATGATATAGAACTTCTAGATTTATTAACAGCATACCCTTGAATAGTTTCTCCTATTTCATAAAATAACATTACTGCTACAGCTTCTGGATATTGATTGATAGTAAATGCTCCTATAGTTGCCACAGTCATTAAAAAGTTTTCATCAAATACCTGTCCTTTGGCTATATTCTTAATTGCTGTAAGAACAACTTCTCCACCTATTAATAAATAACTAGCTCCAAATAATATTAATCCTAAGGTTCCTTGGAAATCACCAATTACAGCAATTAAATATAATATTGTACCAATTATAAGGGTTGGTTTTACTTCAAATTTTGCCCTTTGTACATTTGTTTTTCCAGAGACCTTTTTTTCTACTTTAACATGAGGTTCTAATGCTTCAACTATCTTTTTAATTTCATTTATGGCATGCTCTTCCTTAACTTTTCTTTCTAGCTTTACATTTAATGTTGTAGTTGTAAAATTTAAATTACTTTCTTTTACTCCTTCCATCTTGCCAACTTTTTCTTCAATCTTCCTTGCACAATTAGCACAATTTAATCCTTCTAAAGTCAATTGCAATTCTTCTTTGTTTTCCATAACCATCCTCCCTTTTATTCGCTTATATGATTTAATCCTGCATCATATATGTGTTTTATATGCTCATCGTCTAATGAATAATAAACCACTTTTCCTTCTCTTCTAAACTTAACTAATCTAGCTGACTTTAAAACTCTAAGTTGATGAGAAATAGCTGATTGAGTCATATTTAAAAGACAAGATAAATCACATACACACATTTCTGATTCAAATAGTGCACATATTATCTTAATCCTTGTTGTATCTCCAAAAACTTTAAAAAGTTCTGCCAAATCATATAGTGTTTCTTCTGCTGGTAATTTATCCTTAACTCTTACTACAATATCTTCATGAATTATATTTCCATTACAATTTTCAATTTTTCTTTCATTATTTTCCATAACTGCACCTCTTTTTCATATGAATAATTGTTCATATGTTTATATTTATATATTATGCTTGTTACCTTCTATTGTCAACAATTTTATATATTTTTTAAAAAAATTGTTACTACTAGTATTCCCTTTTAAAATAATGATTAAAAAATTATTATATATTAATAAGGAAGCCCATAAACTTCTGGGCTTCCTTATTACTTATTTTGAACTTTTTTATACAAAACTATTATTTTTAACAATTGTATAATTACTGTAGGCATAATTGCACAAAATATTAATAACAAATACTGATTACCCCTTAATGACACAACATTAAAAACCTGCTTTAAAGGTGGCATAAACAAAACTATACTTAATAAAAGCACTCCTATGCAAAATGCAAATATAGTATATATATTTGTAGTAATTCCTAATTTAAAAATAGATTTATTTCCTCTGCAATTGAATCCATGAAATAATCTTGCAAGACATAATGTTGAAAATGCCATGGTAGATGCCGCTTTAGGATTTAAATGAGGGTTTCCACCATAAAAAGATATTATAGTAAAAATAGATATTATAATACCTTCAAATGCTACTATTTTTAATAATTCTTTATTTAAAATACTTTCATTTCTACCTCTTGGTTTCTCCCTTAATAAATTACCATTACTTTTTTCCATTCCAATAGCTATAGCTGGCATACTATCAGTTAATAAATTTATAAATAATAGGTGTACTGCTGCAAAAGGCATAGGCAAATTAATTATAGCTGAATATAGAACAGCTATTATGGCTGAAAGATTTCCTGATAATAAAAACTTTATAGAATTTTTGATATTGTTATATATATTTCTACCATTTTCAACTGCCTTAACTATGGTTGAAAAATTATCATCTGTTAGTATTACAGAGGCTGCATCCTTGGATACTTCTGTTCCTGTTATGCCCATTGCCACTCCTATATCTGCTTGCTTTAGTGCAGGAGCATCATTAACTCCATCACCTGTCATTGCTACAATTTCTCCTAGTGCCTGCCAAGCTCTAACAATTCTAATTTTATGTTCCGGAGAAACTCTGGCATAAACAGCTATATTTTTCACTTTATCTTTTAACTGTTCATCATTTAATTTATCAATTTCAAGTCCTTCAATAGCTATATCACCTTTTGACATTATACCAATTTCCTTAGCAATAGCCACTGCTGTAACTTTATTATCACCTGTGATCATAACTGGCTTAATTCCTGCCATTATACATTTATAAACAGCATCTTTACTTTCTAATCTTGGTGGATCTATCATAGAAATAAGCCCTGTAAATACATAATCATTTTCATCTTCCTTTGTTATTTCTTCTCTATCTTGCAATTCTTTATAAGCAAAGGCTAAAATCCTAAGCCCCTGTTCTGATAATTGCTTATTTACAAGTATTATTTTCTTTCTTTCTTCATCACTTAACCTTCTTACACCATCAGAAGTAGTCAAATAATTAACTTTATTAATTAATGCATCTAACGCACCTTTAGTAAATAATACGCTCTTATTATTTACTATATTTACCGTACTCATTAGTTTCCTATCTGAATCAAAAGGTATTTCAGAAATTCGCTGATACTTTTCACGTATAACCAGTTCATCTAAATGAAGTTCTTCACCTAAATTTACTAAAGCAACTTCTGTAGGGTCACCAATTTCTTTACCCTCTACTGTTACTGAATCATTGCAAAGAAGGGCATTATTAATTAGGAATGTATGTGCTAAATTATCTTTTTTAAGCTCTCGTCCTTCAATAAGATTATTATCTACATAAACCTTTTGTACAGTCATCTTATTTTGTGTAAGTGTTCCTGTCTTATCGGAACATATTACTGAAACTGCTCCTAATCCTTCAACTGCTTTTAAATCTTTAATTATGGCATTTTCTTTTGCCATTTTTTCTGTTCCTAAAGCTAATACAATCGTTACTATTGAGCTTAGTGCTTCTGGAATTGCCGCCACAGCCAATGCTACAGCAAACATCAATGCATTTAATATACTTTCATTTCTGTATATTTCTAAAACAAATACTATAATACATATGGTAATTATTATTATAGCTAACTTTCCACTAAACTTATCTAATGACTTTTGCAATGGTGTTTCTTTAGCTTTAGTATTTTCCATTAAATTTGCTATCTTTCCTAACTCTGAATCCATACCAGTGGCAGTTACTACAGCTATTGCTCGTCCATAAGTTACTAATGTTCCTCCAAAGACCATATTTTTTCGTTCACTTAATGGTATTTCCCCATCACTAAGTACCTCTACACTTTTTTCAACAGCTAAAGATTCTCCTGTAAGAGAGCTTTCATTTACTTGCAATGAATGATTTTCTATTATTCTACCATCTGCTGCAATAAGATCCCCTGCCTCTAAAAACAAAATATCTCCTGGCACAATATCTTTAGATAATATCTCCTGCTTCACTCCATTTCTTATAACCCTGCATTTTGCTGCTGTAAGTGATTTTAATGCTTCTAATGACTGTTCTGCTTTAAAATATTGCACAGTTCCTAGAATTGCATTTAGAAGTATTACTACAAAAATAACTAAAGTACTTTCAACATTATCGGTAATTATAGATATAATTCCAGCAACTATTAATATGCCTACTAATAAATCCTTAAATTGATTGAAAAATACTTTCAAAATACCTTTTCTCTTTTTTTCTTTTAAAGCATTATTACCGAAGCTTTCCATTCTTTTTTCTACTTCCTTATCTGATAGCCCCTTTTCCGTAGTTTGAAATTCTTTTAATATAGTTTCACTATCTTTAGCATATAACTTTTCCATATAATCCCTCCATTCATTTATTAAATAATATTTTTAGATAAATAAAAAAGACCTTTAATATAATTCTTAATTCCTAAGAATTATATTAAAAGTCTCGTTACCATTAGGTGGCTTATAGCACCAGGCAATGCCGGGATTGTTGATGCTATAATTTAAACTACTCCCTTTTAAAATCATAAATATTTTGTGCTTATGTTATTTTTAAAATTATATGTGTATCATTACTATATTATTCTAAAACTATTTCAGGAATTTCAGTTATAGCTGTTTCTATATCCTTATTTCTTACCTTAAATGTATTAATATAATTGACTTCATAATTTCCTCTAATGGTATTTTTTATAAAGGTAACAGGATTTTCATATCCTTTATCATTAGAAACAATATAAAATTCACATCCACTTAAGGGATACCTAGATATCATAACTCCTAAAAAGGCTATAAGGCATTTCCCCATATCATTATCTTCATCAACTACACATTCTTCAAACCAATACTTTATTTGCTTTTCCTTTAGTTTATTCATTAAATATCCATCTATCTTATGGGCATTTGGAGATATAAAAAAATGTACTTCATCTCCTTTTCTAGCATTATACAGCTCTATAAAATCATCATTAAATTCATTTTCACAATCCACTAAAAAAATCTTACTCATTAATTTACTTCCCTCTATTCTACACTTTTTATGACTTTATTTTCCATAATATTATTTTTAATCTTAGATTAATTATAGCTCTTCATAAACTTTCCATACATCATAGGTATCTTCACCTCTATATTGTGTATATATAAGATCTTTTTCTTTTGGATTACTATATACTGTTAAACTCTGAATAAAAGAATAACTATCCTTAATATCACTTTTCACTAAATTTTCACTCCCACCATAACTACTTATTCTTCCTGACCTTTCAAAGCCTTCTGGTAAAGCTTTTACCGAACTATCAAAATAATAAACATTATCATTTACATCCACATATGGTAGTATTATGCCCTCATCATTTAATGCTACTTTATAGGAACTATCTTTACCTAAATAAAACTTCGTTCCTTTAGAATCCTTCATAACTACTGAACCTGATGGCAAATATTTTTCTACAGTGGCTCCCTTTTCAACATATTCATCAACATTATATTTATTTTTAATATTATCTTCATTTACTTCAGTATTTCCACAGGAAACAAAAGACATTGCTGATATTCCTATAACTGCTGCTAATATAACCTTTTTCATTATTTCTCCTCCATTTACCTCTTACTTATATGTATATAATACCATATCTCTATATTTTTTACATATATTTCCTCTATTTTTACTTCTTATTTATATATTGAATACTAAGATAGATTTTGATATAATTCATTAACGTAGGGAATGAAGTTCTCCCTTGATTAATATCAAAACTGCGTAATAGCTGATGACTTCTACAACTTTTTTTGTTGTGGAATTCATTAGCTTTTTTTATTATTTTAAACTGGAGGTTTCTTATGTTAACTAAAATTATACTAATTATTTTAAGCTTAATTTTAATAGGATTCTTAGCACATTTTAGCGGAAAGCTAGCTGAAAAATTAAAATTACCTTCTCTTATAGGCATGATTCTTATTGGAATGATTATAGGTCCTTCTTTTCTTAATCTTGTGCCAAAAGCAACTTTAAATATAGCTCCTACATTAAAGGATATTGCCTTAGTTACTGTACTTTTCATTGGCGGACTTGGCATAAGCTTAAAGCAAATGAAGCAAATTGGACGCCCTGCAATATTATTAAGTGTTGTTCCTGCCACATTAGAAGGATTGACCATTGCTTTTTTAGCAACCATATTTTTAAAATTCACCTTTGTACAAGGTGCCATACTTGGATTTATTATTGCAGCTGTAAGTCCAGCTGTTTTAGTTCCTTCCATGGTAGATTTGATAAATAGAAAAATAGGACAGGATAAAGCTATTCCTCAAATGCTTTTAGTTGGAGCATCTGCTGATGACACTGTAGCCATAACACTGTTTACTACTTTTATCAGCATTTATTTTGCAGGTATAAATGGTGAATCTGTTTCTATTATTAATGAACTTATTTCTATTCCTTTAACTATTATTATCAGTATTTTTATTGGCTGGATTTTATCATTAGCCACTAAAGCCTTATTAAAAAATATTAATTCACAAAACATAAGAGTATTATCCACATTTTCTCTTTGTCTTTTAATAAGATTTGTGGAAAACTATTTTCATTTAGGAGGTTTTAATTCATTATTAACAATTATGATTTATGGTTTCTTTTTAAGAACATATTTAGGTGATACTGCTAAGAATATACAAGATAAAATTAATGTTGTATGGAAGTACGGCAAACTATATCTCTTTGCTTTTGTAGGAATGGCCATAAACCCTACTTTAGTAGGTGAATATATCTGGATTGGAGTTATTATGCTTATGATTTCCTTAAGTATTCGCTCCATAGGTGTCCTTATTTCATTGATAGGTACAAATTTAAGTATAAAAGAAAGAATCTTTTGTGTAATAGCTTATCTTCCTAAAGCAACTGTTCAATCTGCCAAAGCTGGTATTCCACTACAAATGGGTATAGCTGGTGGAGAAATAATGCAAGCTTTAGCCATATTAAGCGTATTAATTACAGCTCCTATAGGCGCCATTGGAATAAAACTTACTTCACCTAGATTTTTATCTCAAGGTTATTCTGGAGAATTATCAGCTTAATAAATAAAATAAGATATGGTTATAGAAAAATCTATGTCCATATCTTATTTCTTATTCTCATATTCTTTTCTAAGCTGCTTTACTTCTTCTAATGATAAATCACATTTTTTTGCAATCATTTGGTCATTTAATACATCTAGTAAATTTCTTGCTATTTCTCTTTGTTTTTCAATTTTTCCTTCTTCAATTCCTTCATTAAATATCTTTTGCCCTAATGGTGACATACGTATCTTCATTCCTAATTCATCACTAATTTCAATATTAAATTTTAATGCCAATGATAATAAAATAGTTTGACATTGGTTTTTCACATCTTTATCACTAATATCTGTACTTAACTCTAGTGCAGACTCTATTACTTTATCTTTACTAATTTTACTATCCATTAATGGAGTAAATTCTAACCATGCAATATCAGTTAATGTAAGTTCTTTTCATAAAACTAATTTTTCTTAGAATTATTGTTGCTATATTTTCTAATAATTATAGTTAATAATTTAATATTAATGCTATTTTTAATTCTTTAATTAACAAAATCATTGCTATTATCAATAAAATAATAAAGAAGATGGTATATTCTTATAATCTAAAATTACACCAACTATTATGGCTACTATAATTCCTTCGCAAACAAAATTCTTAATTGTTTTTATCATAAAATCCTAATCCCCTTCTGTAATCTTTAGATTTATATTTAATTATAAATCCATTTTTATCCCATAATCCCTAAGCCATTCTTTTCTTACTTCATAATCAGCCATTACAGAAGAAACTAAATCCCAAAACTCTTGTGAATGATTCATATAATACATATGACACATCTCATGAACAATTATATAATCAAGAGCTGTAGATTTAGCCATTACACATCTCCAATTAAATAAAAGTTCATTATTAGAAGTGCAACTAGCCCATCTTTTCTTTTGTTCTTTAACCTTTATGGCACTTGGCTTTTTATTGAAGAACTTCTGATAATATTTAATTCTTTTCTTTACCTGTTCATCAGTTTTTTCCCTATACCAAGCTTCCATGGCTTTTTTTATTAATTCATCATTCTTTTCTTTAACATAAACATGAAATTTTCCTCTAAATAATTTAACACTTGATCCATTCTGTAAATTTTCATCTACATGAATTTGTAGAGAATAATTTCTTCCTAAATAAATAAAAGATTCTCCATTTACAAACTCTCTATTAACTCTTTTACTCTCAATATTTCTAAACTCAAAAAGCTTTTGAACTATCCAAGCTCCTTTAGACTTAACAGATTCCTTAATTTCTTTCTCACTGGTACCTACCGGAGCCACTACAGTAATTTTCTTAGGTGGCTCAACAGAAATACTCATTGTTTTTCTATTCTTAAATTCAACATTGAATTCTATATTTTTAGTTCCGTACTTAACACTGTACTTCATATTTTTATCGCCTCTTTAATTTAATACATCAAAATGTATCTTAGCTAAATTTAATAATGGTTCCATTATCTTTTCCCTAACATCTCTAGGAATTCTCTTAGCATATTTCTTAATTATCATAAGCTTAATAGCTCTTTGAATATCATTAGTTTTACTTTGATTAATTACCCAATCAATAACGTAATTATCTTTAACCACAGCTTTGACATCTTTCGCTATTTCCTTGGAAATTTCCATTGTTTCATCGCTAATATATGTTGCCTCTTCTTCTTTAAGTTTAAATTCATTTGCATCATCTTCTAAATACTTTCTAATAACTTCAAAGAAAGCAAACTCCTTTTCATCAAGTCCTAAATCATTAGCTTTATTAGAAGCTCCTGTTTCAACATCATTTTTAATAAACTCTTCTAGTTGCTTCTTTCTTGCAATCCAGTCATTTTTAGTTTCATCCAAAATTCTTTGAAGTCTTTCAAATAAGGATTCATAGTAAACTGGATTCTCTTTTATTTTTACATTAATAATATGCTTTATAGCATGTTCCATAGCTGATGCTTGTGCTTCATCTGATTTTAGAGTATTTACTTTGGCTTTAAAATTATCTTCAAATAAAGTTATAGGTTCAATCCATCCCCTAACTCCAAGAGATTTTAAGTGATTTTCAATTATTTCTCTTACCTTTTCACCACAATCTGAAATATCTATAGAATCACTTGGATTGAACTTAGCTTTTGCAGCAGCTCTAATATAAGAAAGCCATCTTAAATCATTTAAAATATCTGTATCTACATGAGCAGGTAATAAACTTTCTACTGCTCCAGAAAACTTTTTGTACATAAGCTCAAATTCCGCCCTTTTATCATCAGGCTCAATTTTATTAACTAACTCATCTAAATTGTTTTTATTTATACCTCTGAACATAGACATTATAGCCTCTCTATAAGAAAGCATTTCATTATATAAATCATCTAATGATTCCATAGGCTTACCTAAATCTTCTTTATCAAAAATAGCTAATGCTTCTTCTAAGAAGTTGGAAATACCATAATAATCAACAACATATCCACATTGTTTTATAATATTTTCTTTTGTAGTTTTACCACTTTCTAAAGTTACTTCAACTTCCCTAGTACAAGTTCTATTAACTCTAGCTATAGCTTGAAGTAATGTATGTTCCTTAAGTGGTCTATCTATATACATAACTTGCTCAATTGGAGCATCAAAGCCTGTTAAAAGCATATCTTTTACTATTAAGAAGCAAAGTTTATCTTTATTTATAGGTTGTTTAAATCTATTAATTAGATTTTCTTGCTCTGCTTTTGTAGTAAAATGTTTCTTTAAATGTGGTAAATCATTATTATCTCCAGAGAATATTACTTTAGCTTCAAAATCTTCACCTAATATTTCTGGCATGTGTTTATTTAAAGCATCATAATACTTAACACAAGCTTCTCTTGAAACACATACTATTTGAGCTTTAAATCCATTTGGAAGTATTTGCTCCTTATAATGATTAAGTAAATCAACTACTATATCGTTAATTCTTTCTTCACTTTCAACAATAGTTTTCTTAGTTCCATACTTTGCTTTTATAGCTTCTTTTTCTTCTTCAGTTCTATCGCTAAAAGCTTGGTCAAATAATTCTTCTAAAGAATCACCTACTACTTGTAAATCAGGTCTTCTGCCTTCATAAACAATCTTAACCGTAGCTCCATCTTCAACTGCTGATTTAATAGAATATTTATCTATATATCCACCAAAAGTTCTTGGTGTTGATTTATCTTCTTTATCTATCGGAGTACCTGTAAATCCAATAAAAACAGCATTAGGTAATGCAGTTCTCATATTAGCTGCCGTGTCTTTATATTGGCTTCTATGAGCCTCATCAGATAAAACAATAATATTTTGTTTTGTACTTAAAAGAGGATAATCTACAGCATATTTTTGTTTAATTTTTTTATCTTCAAATAATACTTCTCTTTCTTCAGTTTCATTTTGGAACTTCTGTATTGTTGTCATTATTATTTGTGGTTGTGGATTAGATAATAGCTTCTTCATAATATCAATTTTATCTGCTCTAACTGGAGTAGTTATTTTAGATAAAGTTCTATCAAATGTTGCATAAATTTGCTTATCTAAATCTATTCTATCTGTAACTACAACTATTGTAGAATCAGTTAACCCTTTAGTTCTCTTTATCTTTCTAGCTAAGAAAACCATAGTTAAAGACTTACCAGAACCTTGAGTATGCCAAACAACTCCACCTCTAGTAAGCTTATCTTTTCCATTAACAATTCTATCTATAGCTTTATTAACAGCTCTGAACTGTTGATATCTACAAACCTTTTTAATAACAATTCCATTATCAGCTTCAAAGACAATAAAATTTCTCATTAAATCAAGTAAATTTTTCTTTTCTAAAAATCCTTGAATAAATATGTTTTGTCCACAATCTTTATAGTTTTCTATCTCTTCTTTCTTAAATGGATGTGGGTCCTTCCATTGTGAATAGTGATTATATTTTGAGCTTATTGTTCCAACATAAGCATTATATCTATTTAAAATTCCAGTAAAGAAGTTAGTATAAAATAATCTTGGAGCTCCTTCACCTAAAGCTTCATCTCTAACATTCATATATCTTCTTAATTGTTCAAAAGCTTGTTTTTTTCCAATGCTCTCATTATTTCCTTTTTCTAAGAAAGGAGACTTAGCTTCTAAAACAACTACAGGAATACCATTTATAAAAATAACTATATCAGGGAAGATAGACTTTCCACTTAAAGTTTGAACTTCAAATTGACGAACAACTAAAAAGTCATTGTTATCAACATTATCCCAATCTATAAAATGAACAGTGTGATGCTTCTTTTGACCATCCCCATGTAAATCCTGCTCAACAGTAAAAGTTAAATCTACAAGAGCATCATAAATCTTTTCGTTTATCTCTAATAAACCTGTTCCTAAACTATTAGCTCTACTAATATATCTTATTGCTCTATCTAAATTATCTTCATTCATCCAAGGATTAAGCTTTCTTAATGAAGCTTTTAATCTTTTAGATAATACAACATCAGCTAAAGAGTCTCTTTCTCCACTTATAGAAGTTAATTCTTTTCCATGAATAAAGTTATAGCCTAATTTATTCTCTAAATATTCAATTGCTGGTAGCTCTACTAAGGTTTCTTCATTTCCTAAGTACGACATGCCAATCCCCCTAATTTCTATTGCTTTTTTTCAAATTTAATGTATAATTTAATTATAATTGCATATGTAATAAATAGTGCATATTTTATTGGTGATTTTGCTAATAAAATATAGTACTTTTTACTGATCGTTATAAAGGGTCCTAATTTAGGTAAGTGAATGTTCCTTGCTTAAATTAGGGCTCTTTAATTTATTTGTAATACTTTATCCAGTCATAAATTCTTATTAATCGCTTTAAATTTGTTCTATCACTCTGTTTCCCTTCTGTACTTAATAACTTTGGATATTCTGTTAATATATACTGTAAAAATTCACTCAATTCTTCTATAAATATTTTATCTTTATTAAGTAGAGGTATATATTCTAAACACCTCATATCACCATAATCTTTTCTTAAATCTTTTATAGTAAACTCTCCTAAATTTAAACTCTCTCTTCTTTCCTTTAATGTTTTATTTAAAAAATCATCAAATTCTGTTTTTATTGACTGGCTTACTATACTAGGTAAAACTCCATTAAATTCTTTAATATATTTGTATATTGGAATGCTTTTACTATGCTGTTTAAGCAAATTAGGTAGACTTGTTTCAACTATCATTTGTGGATTTATATCCTTATGATTAAATACTATATCATTATAAATTTCTTCTGCACTAAATGTTTCATATCCCTTTTTACCTAATTCTGAAAGTATACCAACACCTAATACAACTTCAATATCTTCTAATTTATCATCTTCTGTTAATCCTACAACTTTCATTTTCTCTGTTGCTTCATTAGTTAAAACTAATTCATATATATCTTGTTTAAGTTTTCTTAATATGGGAGCAGAATATTTAGCTTTATTTTCTAACATAGCCTCATATAATGCTTCAAATCTATTTAATTTAATTTTAGTCATTTCAATTACTTTTCCATCATCAAAGCTCAATGTATGAGATGATATTTCACTTTCATCATTAGAACTCCATTCAATGAATATTAATCTTTTCTTTAACTTTTTTAAATTTTCTTTAGATAAGCATCTCACTATAGATTTTAATATATTTCTAATATTTTCATCTTCTATAGAGTACCCCATAAATACTATTGGATGTTCTAAAAATAGAGTAAGTATCTTAGATGCTAAGTATGCATTTTTATCATCAAACTCTTTATAGTCCTCTTCATTTATTACTATTGAAGATGGATTTGTACAACATCCATGTATTTTATATATTTCACCAACACCTTGTAGTTGTGAAAAAATTAATTCTTCTTGTCCTATATATGTTTTATATCCTAGTAAAATATTTTCTAATAACAAATCATAATTAGTAGTTATAACCCCTGCAATACTCTTTTTACCAACTTTTTTTAATAACTCAAGTTCACTTTTTTGATCTTCTACAAAATTTAAACTATTATCCTTTATATATTTTGCTATTTGTATCTTAATAGGTGATACTTTATTTTTAATATCATCTCTATATTCTTCTCTTACTTCTTTGAATTTATCATCAATAAACCATTTCTTTGAAAAATCATTTCCTATTAACTCAGCAATTTTTTGATATAATCCAACTTGAATTGTAGACGACTCAGCCATACTATTGTACATTTCAAATCCAAATTCATTATCTGATATTCTTTGAGCTAAATATCTTAATAAACCTTCCCAATTCTCTAAACCTAAATATCTTCTAGATAATCCTGCTCCTACAAATAATATTGGAAGAGTGTCATGTATATTTAAAATATCTTTTATTTTATTTTTCATAAAAATTTCTCCTATAAATAAAGTTATTATCTCAATTATATACTATTTTAAAAACTATTAATCTTCTATTTAATATTAAAAAGCCACAGATTTGTCTGTGACTCTTTCATATTAAATAAAATATAAACAATTTGTATCTATGTTACTTGGTATTAAATCTCTATTTCCATAAGTCGAACTTAAATCTGCATAATATGTTGTTATAGGTAATCTTACCTTGTTTATTGCACCAACATGCATAAAAGTTAATTTATATGCATCTTCAACAATTTTTTCTATATCTAAAGAACCAAATACCCTTCTTATTCTTATTGGTTGAGCCATGCCCATTCCTTCGTATGGTTTAGTTGTACAAATAAATGCTGAATCATCTTTATAATAGCATCTTCCCATAACTGTTTTCCACTGCTTATCATCCGATATTGTTGCTATTCTTCTATTAATACCTTTAGTTATTTCAATATAATCAAATTCTATTTCTAAATTATTCATAGTATTTTTTAAGTTTTCAAGTTCTTCTCTACTTATTCCATCTCTATGAAAAGTAATATGCTTAGGTCTACATCCATATGCATTTTCGTATGAACCTACAGCTTCAAAAACTATCTCTTTTAATGTTTCCAACTTTATCTTTTCACCACTTTGTGATGCTGAAATAACTTTTGTTTTTAATACTTTACCATCCTTGCCTACAACCTGAATAACTCCTGCTTTATTAACTTTATTTTCTCTACTTACATCTAAACCTATAAAACAATCTGAATTTAGCTTTTCTTTTAAAATCCAAGGTTGTATACCACTTTTAGCATAAATACCTAATAATATATTTAAAAAAATATTATCTTTATTCTTTTCATTATAACTAAGAGTATCAAATCCAATACACTGTGTTGGAATCTCATTTCCACCACTAAATGTTTTCTTTATTATATTGTAATATTTACTTAGATTTTCTTCACTTAAAATAACTATAGTGGTTTCATTGTAATTAGACGCTATTTTCTTTAGTTCATAACTGAATATATCTTCATTATCAATTTTTATTTCTTTAAATTATATGCTCACTATTTTTAACTATATTTATAACTTCACTAACCATAAACTGCATCTTTTCATTTGTTTTTTGCTTAACTCTATTATTAAAATCTTTAAGTACATTTTGTGGTAAATTCTCAAATCTACATACTTTCTTTAATCTACTTGGTATGTAAGGAAATATACTATTTTTATTGTTTTTTACTAATACAGCTTTCATATCTTTTGGTAGCTTATTTACTATATAACCTTGATTTTTGTTTTCATAATAATCTATTATAGAACATCCCATATATTCATTAGCTTCACTTATAGTAAATGGAGCTATGCCAACATATTCATAAGTTAAATTATAAAAATAATCTTTAACCTTATCTCCTATTTTTACATTATCATTCTTTATCTCACACTCTAGTGTATTTATATATTCAAAAATATGTTTTGCATCAAAGCCTATAATAATCTCATTATTACAATTTATATTAATGTCAAAATTAAAATATCTATCTATCTTTATTCCTTTTTCATAATATACTGGTTTGTTAATATAAATTGAATTTTTAATAACCTTATATTTTTCTTTATCTATACTATCTTTTATTTCTTTTAATAGTAATCTTTCCAATATCTTTTTTTCATTACTATCTAAAGTTATAATTCTCTTCTCTACATCAATATATTTCTCACTACCCCAATTTTGTATTTCAATAAATGAAGCAATATATTGTTCATAGAAAATTATAGTAGGATTGTTATTTAGCTTAATTAATTCCTTAACTATATCATAATTTTCATTATGTTTATTTTCAAAATCCCTTACTCTCATTTTATAAATATAAATTTCAATATTATTTGCATTAATACTATTCTTAAATTCAGTTATTACATTAAACTCTCTCATTAAATATCCTCTCTTTATGTTGTCTTATATATTTATAAATTTCTTTTATACTGTAACTCTTATCATTCCTGTTAATAATTCTTGCATTAAACCCTTTTTAAGTTCTTCTAATTTTTGTTTCTTATTTTCATATTCTTCTATTTTTTTATCACTCTCTAGTAATATTGATGCAATTTTATCTTGTTCTTGTTTTTCTGGTAATGGTAATAAAAATTTTCTACACTGTGCTTGAGTTATTTTAGGTTGTGCAGAACCAGCAATATAAATTGAATAATCCTTAGCTTCTAAGTAGTAAACCATAAAGTCAATATTACATTCCTTTTTATTGATTACTCTAAATACATGAGCATGATTATTTACCCATGTTTTTCCAGATATTTTAAATGCCAAATCACTATTTCTCGAATTAAGATTTTCACCATCTTCCCCTAGTAATATTAGTTCTTCATCAAAAATATAATCATTAATCCAATCTATTACTCCTGAAGCACCATAATACGGAATATTACCTTCAATTTTCTCTCTATCACTTGCTTTTATAGGTTTTCTCATACTATCTAAAATCTCAAAAACACACTCTAATTTTTTAACATCCCACTCCTCAGGAATTTCTCCAATCTCAGTCTTTTTAAACTTTGTATGTCCAATTCCCTTAGTCAATAAAGTTTGCATTAACCCTTTCTTTAATTCTTTATTTTTTTCAATAAGAGCATCAACATTATCAATTTGCTCATCTACAGTTGAAAGAATTGAAGCTATTTTTTCTTGTTCCTTTATTGATGGTATAGGTATTAATATCTCTCTTAATAATCCTAAATTCAAACCATTCCTTGCACCATCACCAGCTAATCCTCTTATCTCAAAATATCTACTTTGTAAGTTATAATACAAATATTTTGAATTAAATACATTATAACTAGGTAAAAAACCCGCTAACGACTGATTACAAGTAAGTTCAATATTCAAGTATGCTACTGTTCCTTTAGTTTTTCCCTGCCCATTTAGAGCTATCATTACTGTATCTTTAGGCAATAATTTTGCTGCTGAATTTTCCATTCCACTCTTTGTTATTCTACCATCTACTTCATTAATTATCTTTTTATTTACATCTCCAGATGCCATCCAAGGTATATCTCCATCTTTCCAATACTTTTCACATTTAGTTGATGGTGTACCTCCTGTTTTTATCTCTGTTAATTCTCCAATTTTACTTATTTCCCATTCACTAGGTATCTCACCCAACTCAGTCATCTTATATCCTTCTCTAATTTTATTCACCAAATCACCACCCTACAGTACATCAAAGCCAAGTTCTTTTAAATATCCATTAAGCTTTTCTTTAGTTTCAACTTCTCTCTTTTCAAGTTCAGCTATTTCTCCTAAAACTTTTTGAATATCAACTTGCTCTTCTTCTTCAGTAGTATCAACATATCTACTAATATTTAAATTACAGTCATTTTCTTTAATAGTTTCAATATCCACAACAGTTGCATACTTTTCCACATCTTCAAAAGCATCAAATGTGGATACTATTTTTTCTATATCCTCATCTCTAAGCTTATTCTTATTTCCATCTTTAACAAAATCATTGCTACCATCAATAAATAAAATCTTACCTTTTCTTTCTTCTGACTTAGCCTTGTTAAGAACTAATATAGCAGCAGGTATACCTGTTCCATAGAAAATATTTGATGGAACTCCAATTACAGCTTCTATTAAATCATCATTAATAAAACCTTTTCTTATCTTACCTTCAGCAGAACCTCTAAATAAAACCCCATGAGGAACAACTGATGCCATTTTACCTTTCATATTTAAACTAGATAACATATGCTCAACAAAAGCTAAATCTCCATAAGACTTTGGTGGAATTCCATAACTAAATCTATGGAAAGCATCATGTTCTGCTTCTTCTACTCCCCAGTTCTTTAAAGAAAATGGTGGATTAGCAAGTACCTTATCGAATACCTTTAATGCTCCACCTTCTGTATGCTTAGGTTCTCTTATAGTATCACCCTTTTGAATATCTGCTCCTCTTGCTCCATGGAATAACATATTCATCTTACATATTGCCCATGTAGAAAGATTTATTTCTTGACCAAAAAGACTTAAATTCTTAGGATTTCCACCATGCTTTTTAACGTACTCTATACTTTGAATAAGCATACCACCAGAACCACAAGTTGGGTCATAAATTCTATCCCCTTCTTGAGGCTTTAAGATATTAGTAAGAATCTTAACTACTTCTGTAGGAGTATAGAATTCTCCACCTTTCTTACCACCTTGGTCTGCAAATTGTTTAATTAAATACTGATAAGCATCTCCAAGCATATCTTCTGATTCTAAATTTGAATTAGCTAAATTAATGCTATTAAATAATATTAAAAGTTGAGATAATTTCTTATCTGGAACTTTTTCTTTATCATTATAGTTAGTTGTACTTAAAACACCAACAAGCTCTGAATTTTTAGGCTCATCTTCAATTGCTTTAAATGCCTTATCTAATTCAGGTCCTATATTTAAAGTTAAATCTTTAAGCTTTGACCATCTTGCTTGTTCTGGAACAAAGAAAGTTTCATAAATACTAGCATCTTCTAAAAGTTCTTCTATTTCATCTTCTTCAAGACCATCTTCTAGGAACTCTTTTTTTCTAGCTTCTCTTTCTTCATCAAATTCATCATTTAATCTCTTTAAAAATAACATTCCAAATATATAATCTTTGTACTCTGCACCAGTTAATTCTCCTCTAAGAATATCAGCACATTGCCAAAGTGTTGATTCTAACTCTTGTAATGTAAGCTTTGACATTATAATTGTCTCCTATCTACTACATTTTTTATAGTATTAATTCTATCATAAAATAAAAGTAAAAATATAATATTATAATTTATGTTATGTTAATTTAACTTTTGTATTACAATAAAAAACGGAAGCTAAATATAGCTTCCGTAATCAACATTTTCATTTAAATCATTTAATAGATGTTTAATTTCTTGATCCTTGTTTTTATCCATTACCAAAATAACATCACCAGCATCAACTATCACTAAATCCTTGACGCCAAAACCTATGATTAAATTTTTATCACCAAAGATAGAGCAATTTTCACATTCCTGTACATATACATTTTTACTTATTTCATTTCCACTACACTTATTTAAATATCTACTTAAGGCATTAAAAGTACCGATATCATCCCAATAAAAATTGCCTTTAATGACATATGCTTTTCTTGTTTTTTGCATAATTCCAAAATCAATAGATATTCCATCAATTAAATTATATTGTTCCTTAATGACCTCTTCTTCGTCATCTTCTCCTATGTGTGTATATATTTCCATTAATGATTTATATATCTTAGGTAGATATTTTTCCATTTCCCTTAAGATAACATCAGCTCTAAAAACAAATATGCCTGAATTCCAAAGATAAGTTTCCTTAAGCAAGAAATCCTTAGCTACTTCAATATTAGGTTTTTCTGTAAATCTAGATATTTTATAAGCACCATCTGATGACTGGAGCCTGTCCCCCATTTCTATATAACCATATCCTGTTTCAGGTCTTGTAGGTGTAATTCCTATAGTTACTATTCCCCTACGTCTATTGGCCAATTCAATAGCCTCTAATAAAGTGTCTGTATACTCCTTTTCACCCTTTATATGATGATCAGAAGGTAACACCACCATTACTGCATTATTATCCTTTTTCAATAATTTCACTGCTGATAACCCAATGCATGTAGCAGTTTCCTTATTTGAAGGTTCTGTGAATATATTGTCAGAATTAATATATGATAACTCTTTTTTTATTTTATCTAAATAATCAGTATTAGTTACCACATAGATATTATCCTTATTAATTAAGGGAGTAATTCTTTCAACTGTATTTTCTAAAAAACTTTTGTTATTTATAACTTTTAAAAATTGCTTCGGTTTATTCATTCTTGATAAAGGATATAACCTAGTGCCTTTTCCCCCTGCTAAAATTAGCGCGTATATCACACACTTCAACTCCATGTAATGCTATATTTCATTATATGAGGTCTTTTTATCAATTGTGAAATTATAATATCATTTCATTCTTTTATGTGAACTACTCTGTTATTGCAAAAATTAAATATTATTGGTCAATACAATTAACAGTACAGATTAAATTCTTATATATTTATAGAATATTACCATGCCTATTTAAGTTATATTAAACTTTATTCGATATTTATTTCATAATGCTTATTGGCTTTAACTAAAGAAAAAATCACTTTAATCAATAAATTAAATAAAGGAGCTACTTATGAATACAAAAGAAATATTGCAAAAACAAAATGCTCGTAATACACTGAGTAAAAAAAATAAAAACAAATTATTAGCTGTTTTTTTATCTGGGGGATTAGTTAGCTGCACTATAGGTGCACAAGTTGTATCTGCTCAATCAATTGATACTTTCTCTTATGAAAATTATAAAAATTCAATAAATGCAAAAAAAATCCCTGGATTGACTAAAAAAACTATTACATTTAATATGGCTCATCCTACTGACTTAGTTATCGATAATATAGATTTATCAGGTTTAACAGTATCTGAGTTAATGGTTTATGCTAAAAGAATAGATCCAAGTAAATTAAGAATAACTCAAAATTCTATTACTATCCCTAAAGAAGAAATATTAGCATTAAAATTTACTCCTAATAGACTTTATAATACATCAATAAATTTTACAGATGGCTCTTATGCATCAGGATATATCTTTATTAATATAATAAATGATCCATCTATACCACCTAACACTGATTCTGATAGTGGTTCTTCTAAACCTGAAGAAGATTCAAGTGGTAAAGATGATATAACAAATAAACCAGAGCAAAAGCCTGATGATAATGATAATACAGATACACCTAATAATCCAGATGATAATAAAAATGATACTGAAACTAATCCTGATCAAGGTAGTAGCGATAATAATAAACCTAATGGAGATACTGAAAACACTCATATTCCTACAATAAACAGAGAGAATTTTGTTTTCAATAGAGATGATGCTAAAGATTTGGTTATACAAAATGTAGACTTAAATGGATTAACTATAACTGATATATATATGTATGGCGCTAAAATGGACGTAAACAAAGTAAAAGTTGTTGATAATTCTATAGTAATATCTAAAGAAGCTATTTTTGATTTAGGATTTAAAAATGGTACTTACTATTTAGCTTTCCATTTCTCTAATGGAGCAATTATATCAAATTATGTATCTATTACTATAACTGATTCTGATAATGTTGCTAATGTTAAGCCTCCACAAGTTAATGAAAACATTGGAGCAATTACTCCACCACCTAACAGCAATCCTGACAACAACAACAACAACAACAACAACAATAATAATAATAATAATAATGAAACTCCTAATCCTGATAATAACTCAGGAAATGATAGTATTGCTAAACCACCAACATCTGATGATAAAGTTGAAATCATACAACCAGAAGTAGAAAAACAAACTATAGTATTCAATAGAGATAATGCTACTGATGTTGTTATAAAAAATGTAGACTTTAAAGGATTAACTTTAACTGAATTTTATATATATGGAAGAAAAATAGATATAAATAAATTAAAAATAACTGAAAACTCCATAACTATCCCTAAAGAAGTTATTTTTGATTTATATTTAAAAAATAGTACTTATTATACATCTGCTATATTCTCTAACGGCACATATGTTTCAGGTGTTGCAGCAATTCAAATAGTAGATAATGATATCCTTAATCCAGGGAATAAAGATGAATATACTGATGATACTATTAGACAGCCAAACATGATAACTCAAAATTTTGAGTTTGATTTATCTAATCCAATGGGAATTGAAATAACTCATGTTAACTTTGATGGAACTAAACTTAAAAATATTACAATAGGTAATAAAATTTTAAATTCATCAAAATTCTCTACAACTGATAATTCAATAATTATATCTGCTGATGTATTAAAATCATTAAACCTAGATGTAAATACTCATCAAATTGTATTTACTTTTTCAAATGGTGTTACTTTATCTGGATATTCAGATTTAATTGTTATTAATTCTACAAATATAACTACTAAACCAATGATAAATGTTAATGCAAATACTAATGGAGAAATAGAAATTCCTAATTTAATTCCTGAAGGTTCTAAAATTACTTCTATTACTATTAATAATAAAATTTTAGATGTTATTTATAGAGATAATAATTCTTATTTAAGAACTGGATATACTTATAGAAATTCTAAACATAGTGTGTATATTGAAAATAATAAACTATTTATTCCTATTGAAACTTTATCTTATATAAGTTCTAATTCTAATAATTATAAAATTAACATTAGATTAGATGATGGCTCTTCTATATCTCAAGAAATATACATAAAATCTAACAACAACGGTAATAATAGTAATACTAATAGCAGTATCAATAGTAATAATAGTAATACTAACAACAATATCAACGGTAATAATAGTAATACTAACAGCAATATCAACGGTAATAATAGTAATACTAACAGCAATATCAATAGTAATAATAGTAATACTAATAGCAATATCAACGGTAATAATAGTAATAGTAATACTAACAGCAATATCAATAGTAATAATAGTAGCAGCAACACTAATGGAAATGATAATACAAATAACAATATTAGTTCTAATACTTCTAATAACAAATATACATCTACTGTTATTAATACTTCTAGTAGTAAAAGTTCAAATATTACATATGCAAATAATACTATAAATACTAATACTACTAATGAACTCAATAAGAATATAAATGAAATTAAAAATGATGTTGATACAAATACACCTGAAAGTATTACCTCTTCAGCTAATGCTACAACTTCATCAAATATAGATAAATCTGTTAATGATACTGTTATACCTTCCAGTATTGAATCTTCATCTACTATAAATTCAAAGAAATCATTTATTCCTAAATTTATAGCTATATGTACAGGTTTATTTGTTGCAATATTAGCTATATTATCAGGGCTTAAATTTACTAAAAAAAATAATTAAAAAATAAAAAAATTATCTTATTCCTATAGTTCATTAATTATAGGATAAGATAATTTTTTATTTTTCATAAATAATTTTTATTAAAACTTAAAATTAGTACACTCTATTCATATATTTTTTATATTATATGGTTGTAATTCATATTTAAGTTCTTTTTGATCAAATTTTTCAAATGGTATATAAAATTCAGGAATTCCTGTAACATAAGGTGCAATTTCATAAACATTAAAGTATATTACAACGTTGCCTGAACTTACATAGAATCCTTGCTTTTCACTAATACCTTTAAAGCCATCCTTCCCAGTAAAGTACTTATCCTTATCAAATTGTATAGCATTAGCAATTTCTAAATTAATTACATTCTTATACTCATATCCACCTTTAAACAAATCGCTTAATTTAAGTTCTTTACCAGTTATGTTATCCACATTATACGAAAGCCTAGTTGTTATTCCATGAGCCCCTCCTGTAAACTGATAATAATCTATATAAAAGCTAGTTATATTCTGACTATTAGTAACCTTATATCGACTATAAAGTTGATATGGACCGATTGGTGGAGGTACTAATCCCTTAAAGTATTCATCAGAAATCTTTTTCACATCATTTATCCAATCTTCTGTCCACTTTATAATATTATTATTTAGTTTATCTATATTAGGGTTACTATCAATGTTTTCTATTACTGGAATAATTACATCAATAATAAGATAATCATTTTCACTCTTATACTTTTTATCCACAACTTTATACTTTTCTGCATAATTATTTAATACACAATCTATCAACACCCCCTGTGGATAACTTGTTAATAAAAATAAAACTCCACAAGTCAGTAAAATAGCCTTTTTTAGACATTTCATGTAACTTTCACCCCTTATCTTTCGATACTTTTCTAATCTTTTTTATTATTATCTACAAATCTCCAAATAATTATTAACATATATATCAACAAGTTTATCACAACTTATCCACAAGCATCTGTGGATTATGTGCGTAACTTCCAATTTTATATATATAAACAATGATTTTACTATTTAAAACTTTCTTTAATTTACTTATATTTATCAGTAAAATTATCCACAGAATTATCCACATTTTATAATTTTCGGTGGATAAATTCATATATTAGAAAGTCTCTGGTAATTACTAAACTTTATTAATAATTTCTATCTTTCCTTCTCTGCTGTATGCTAAAAATTTATAACACGTTTCGCTCAAAGTTATAGTTATTTACACACTATCTTAATTCTTAACTTTCTTAATGTTCTTACTAAATAAAAGGACTGAGCTTCTGCTCAATCCTTTTACTCTTCGTCTACTTCTTTAGTTTTTCCTGAATCTACAATAAGATTATTAAGACCTTTAAGCTCTCTTACTGTAAGATCCCTCCATTGACCTTTTTTAAGTTCGCCAAGATTTATATTCATTATTCTAATTCTTTTAAGCTTAGTAACATTATATCCAAGTACTTCACACATTCTTCTTATTTGTCTGTTTAAGCCTTGTGTAAGTATTATTCTAAATGTATTAGGACCTTCTTTTTTCACATAGCACTTTTTAGTTACTTGACCTAATATTTTTACACCGTTTCTCATCTTTTTAACAAACTCATCATTAATAGGTTTATCTACCTTAACTATATATTCTTTTTCATGGTTATTTCCAGCTCTTAATATTTTATTGACTATATCCCCATCATTAGTTAATATAATTAATCCTTCAGAGTCCTTATCCAATCTACCTACAGGAAATATTCTTTTTTCATGATTAACAAAATCAACAATATTTCCGCGTACCTTATGCTCTGTAGTACATGTTATTCCTACCGGCTTATTTAATACTATATAAATCATTTCCTCAACTTTGCTTATAAGCTTACCATTTACCTTTACTTTTTGGCCCTTTTGTACCTTAGTTCCCATAACTGCTTTCACTCCATCAACAGTAACTTTGCCACTTTCTATAAACTTATCAGCTTCTCTTCTTGAGCAAAATCCTGATTCACTTATATATTTATTAAGCCTTATGCTCTCTCCTCTATCATTATGTACTATTATTGGATCTTTCTTTTTATTTGATTTCATATGAACCTTCCTTTAGTTTAATTGTAAAATCATCATTAGTTGCTATTATTTTAAGTTTGACTCATACCCTGCATTATTAAACTTCACATTAATTCCTTCTTCTGAGATATACTGGCTTGTATCACTTAAAACTCCATGTTTAATGGCATTTCCTGTTACAGTAATCAATACCTGTCCTTTGCTTATCTGTTCCTCTTCATTACAATACTTTATTAACTTATAAATAGCAGTATCCACATCTCTATCCTGCACTTCTACTTTTTCTAATATGCTTCTTACATTGCTTACATTAGATTTACTTCTAACTACCCTGTTAAAAACATTGACTTCTAATGTTATCTGCTCATCAGCTTCAAATATGATAGTGGTCACTCCCTTAAAATATTTATATGTCCCTATAGATAATCCACATATTGTAAATAATATTAAGATAACTATATAAAACTTTATATTTTTAAACTTCTTTTTTATATTTACGCTTACTTCCTCACCTATATTTTCGTTATCTATTTTTGATTTAATGAATTCTCCACTAGATGTAAGGATAATTGCCTTTTCTTTTCTTTTATATAAAATAACACCTTTTACCTTTTCTGAATTATCTTCTAACAATGATGGCTCTTCTGACTCTTCATTAGAATATTCATCATTTTCATCCTCTTTATCTTTAGAATTAAAATTATCTATATTATTAAAGCTTATTACATTATTATCTATTTTCTCTTCAACATCTTCTTTCTTTTGAATTATCTTTAAATAATCTGCAATATATTTATAATTATAATCCCCTAATATTAAAGAATATACTATTATATAATCTCGCCATTTTTGTAAAAATTGTCTTGACTTAAGAACACCTTTACTTATTTTGTTAATGGGAAGTTCTTTTTTTTCATAAAACTCATTGTATATTTCTGCAGTTTCAGAAATATACATTGCTATATTTAAAAGATCATTTCTCAAATCAAAGCTAACTTCTTCCTCTGCCAGATCTCTTAATATTACGTCATAATCCTCTAATTCTCTAATAAACTTTTCTACCTGATTCTTTCTTTCTTCAACTATTTCCTTGCCAACTAATACTAAAGCTGGAGCTAAAGAAAAGCTATATTTGCCCTTTTTATATTCACTCATTTTTTCCACCTTTTATAAGTCTTCTGTTGATTGTAATGTTCCCTTCACAATAACTCTTTGCTTTGCTCCCACTGTACATGTAATTAATGTGATAGTGGCATTTTCTGTAGCATCTAAAACTTCTATTTGATCTGGATTTACAATATAGTTTTCTTCTATTACATACGTATATTTTTTATCGTGTGTTTTAACTATAATTTTATCCCCTGCTGAAACTTTATATAAATTTATAAATGCATCTGTATAATCAGATACCCTATGTCCTGCAATAGCAAAATTACCTACTTGTCCAGGCGCTGCTGAATCTGGAAAATGTCCTAAAAAATATTTTAATACATCATCACTAATTCCTTCTACTAATGCTTGTGATAAATTAATACTTGGTATTTCAACCATTGCTATTGGCTTATATCCATTTACCACATCTAAATTTACTGATTCACTAGACTCAGTAGATTCTTCTGTAGAAGTACCCTCAGAAAAACCATTTTCAAACAATTTTACTATTTCTTTTTGTTTGTTAAGTGTTATAATTTTGTTATAGGCAACATCACCAATTATTACCACACCAATAATGATTAGTAAGATACCTATTATTCTTCTAAACTTATCCATATAGACCTCCCATTACCTGTTTATATTTTGTTACATATATAAATTTTATTACATATATTATATCATAAAGGGTTTTAAAAATGATTACTTATCATAAGATAATAATATAGAGGGGTGTGGTTTTATGAAAAGAGGTAAAAAAAATGTTATATATGTTGATTTCACTTTTACAAAGAAAAAAATTAAATCAAAAACTCTAATGATTTTATATAAAATAACATTCTCATTAGTTAAAATTTTACCATTACCTAAGTATAATAAGAGTAGTAAACGTTTAAATAATACTACCAAAAGAAAAACATCAAATTATTAATTAAAGTCCCATTACTATTTATAAATTAATATATTTGTTTTATAATTTATACGAGGTGATAAAATGAGAATAGGAATGGGATATGATGTCCATAAATTAGTTGAAAATAGAGATCTTATTTTGGGTGGAGTTAAAATACCTTATTCCCTTGGATTATTAGGTCATTCAGATGCAGATGTATTGCTTCATGCTATCATGGATTCTTTATTAGGTGCTGCTGCTTTAGGTGATATAGGAAAACACTTTCCTGATAGTGATGATAGATATAAGGGAATTTCAAGTATTGAACTATTAAAATATGTAGGCTCATTATTAAAAGAAAATGATTGGCTTATCGAAAATATAGATTCTACTATAATTGCACAAAAGCCAAAGATGGCTCCACATATAGAAAATATGCGAAAAAATATATCAGAAGCTTTAAACATAGATATTGGTCAAATTAATGTAAAGGCAACAACTGAAGAAGGTTTAGGCTTTACCGGTGAAGGTAAAGGAATTTCTTCTCAAAGTATCTGCCTACTTACAAAAAAGAGTAGCTAGATTATTTAGCTGCTCTTTTCCTATTGTAATAGTATTATAACTTATACACCATACATATCCCCAGCTATTATCGATAATCCTATATAAGATATTAAAAATATCAATAATGGTAGTAATGCACTTATGCTTACCTTCTTCATTTGTTCGTCCACTTAATTATTTTATTATTTATATTAAAAATAAAAACGTTGTGAAATTTAATCACAACGTTTTTATGGTGCGCCATCACGGGTTCGAACCGGGGACACCCTGATTAAGAGTCAGGTGCTCTACCAACTGAGCTAATAGCGCTTATCGTTTACAATAAAATTATAGCACTTTGGAATTTTACTGTCAACAATACTATATAACTTCTGTTAAATATTTCAATAGAATTTTTTTGAAAGCTTCTCCCGTTATCTTATCTTTATCTGCTGTACTACAAATTATTCTCCAGTCTTCTATATTCTTGCTAGTATTTCGCTCAAACTCCTCTACAGAACTACTCATATAACTAGAGTTTATTACAAACTCACAAAGCTCTTCTGGTGTATTAAATATCTTTAAATATAAAAATTCTGTGCTATCACCATACCATGCTTTATTAAAATCTCTAACAAATTTCTTAAGCTCTAATAATATCTTATTTCTAGGTAGTGACCATAACTTCTTAACTCTATCTACTTGTTTTTTCATTTCAATAGCTTCTTCTCTAGTAATCCTATCTCTTCTTTCTCCATCTTTAATTATTTCTTCCACAGGCTTTATAGGAATATAGGAAACCACATCTTTTCTACCATTTATCCATATATAAAAAGCTTCTTGTAAAAATGAATATTGTATATATCCAAGAAGAGCCATCTCATCTGGAAAATAACTCCATATATTTTTTAATCCATTAAATTTTGAAAAAATTAACGTGTGTATATATAGGCTTTTTTCTGTTGGAAGTTCATCCATGAACATATGCCCTCTAATAGTTTTATTTTCACTTATAAGGCTTTCCCAATACTTAAAAGAATCGTATTTATTCTTCATATCTATCACCTTTCTTTCAAAAATTAATATAATATACTATAAACTATATTTACCACTTCTACTATAATTATAACCGTTTTTTAATTAAATGTAAAAATCTTATAAAAATCCTAATTAATTTCTGAATTGAATGTTATTATGTTTCGTAATATAATTAATTTATATAGATAAAGGGGGCAACAGTTTGTATAAGTGTAGTATTTGTGGAGAAAAAGCTGATGTGCATCATATTGTTTATAGAAGTGAGGGTGGGTTTGATATAGAGCTCAACTATAAGTATCTTTGTGCTCTTCATCATCGTGGAAAATGCGGTCCTCATCAAAACAAAATGATTGATTTGCAATACAAGCTCGAATTACAACAAAAACTATACGAAATCTTACCAAAAAAGTACTACTGGCCTAAAGAATTATCAATTATACTAGGAGTCCATAATGGAGCTCTTAAACGATTATTAAAGGACTTAAAACTATATAAGGAAGGCTTTAAAAAGGATGATATAATTTGGAAACTAATGGGCTGTAGATTATATAACTACGAAGCCTTAGATGAATTAGCCTTGGACTTGTTAGAATTAGACTTTATTTAAAATGCTATTATATAATATATCTATAAAAAGAGGAAGTTTTCAAACTTCCTCTTTTTATAGCATCCATATACATTAATATTTATGCTCTTGAAATATTTACTGTAAAACTAATATCCTTATTTGATGGTATTAAATATCTGCTATGAACTGGTGCACCCCAACTATCATCGCCTCCAACACCCATTTGTTTTGCTAATATACGCACCCAAGTATAATTAACTCTTGGAAGTTCTTCTTTATGAAGAGCATTCTCCAACTCATATGCACTGTAAGGAAGTACGCTAAATTCAAAAGGTTCTTTTTCATAACTAAAGCATAATCCCTTATTTTCCTTATTAACCACCTTTACAAATCTAGTATTAGTTCTATTTCCACATTCTTGTGGAACAAGATAATTAGACATATTTTCTACTGCATTACTTGTAAATAAGCCTAATCTAGCTCCTTTATTACGGTCTATATAGTTTTCTTCTGGTCCAAAACCAAAGTATTCAAATCTATTTAAATCCTTCTTTAATTTAAAATCCATTCCGTAAACCGGTAGCTCTGGAAGACCATTTACTCCATGGTAAGTTCCTTGAATTCTAATAGTTCCATCACCAGTGACTGTATATTCAATGATATTCTTTGTAGGCACAACAGTTGGAACATCATAAGTATAAGTTAAGATAATCTTATACTCTTCTTCTTTTAAATGGAAACTACTAGGTCTTTGCATCATTCCTGCTGTAAGCCATGTAGCACATCTGAAATCATGTCTATTTCCTCTATCATTATCAGTTGTTGCTCTCCAGAAAGAAGTCTTAGGAACTCTAGTGATATATTCAATCCCATCATAACAAAGAGAGATTATTCCCCCTTCTTGCTTAGAGAACATAGCTGTGAATCCTTCACCTTTAATACCTATATTTACATCACCATGAACCACTTGGATTTTATAATTCTTCAAAAGATCTTCTTTATTATTTTCTCTTGCTATTTCCTTTACGGCTTGTCCGAAAGTAACTTCAAAGCCTTTTTCTGCCCATAATGTATCTTCTGATAATCTCATAGATATATTATAAGTGTAATTTCCTTCTTCTTTAAATTGAGGATAATCAATTGGCACATATAACTCTTCTCCTGCTTTTACAGAAGGTTTGATAGTTGTCTCAAAAATTTTAATTCCTTCATGTTCTACATAACATACAAAATCATATGCATCTGTAGATATAAATAAATTATCATTTTTAATACTTACTCCTTTGCTATCAGCTACAAGCTTTACATTAGCATAAAGATATTTTACTTCTTGTGCCTTTGGTGATGCCTTTCTATCAGCATATACTATTCCATTGGTACAGAAACAATAATCTGTAGCTCTATCATCAAAATCTCCTCCATAAGCAAAGATTTTTTCCCCATCTTCATTAACTTTTTCCACAGATTGATCTATATAATCCCAAATAAATCCGCCTTGATACATTTCATACTTTTCTTCAAGTTCTGTATATAAGTGCATTCCTCCACATGAATTGCCCATGGCATGCATATATTCACAGCTTATATATGGTTTTTGTGGATTATTATTTAAGTATTCTTCAATATCTAAAGGTTTTGCATACATTCTGCTTTCCATATCACTTATTTCATTAAAATCTCTATTCCAAAATACGCCTTCATAATGAACTATTCTTGTATCATCATTTTCATGAAAATACTCAGTCATTTTCAAAATATTTTCTCCAGCATATGATTCATTACCACATGACCATATTAATATAGCTGGGTGATTTTTATCTCTTTGCAGCATAGATGCAGCTCTATCTATAACAACTTCTTTCCATTCTGGCAAGCTCCCTGGAATATTCCACTCTGGATCACAAGCTCCCATCTTTTGCCATGAACCATGACTTTCAAGGTTTGCTTCATCAATTAAATAAACTCCATACTCATCACAAAGATCATACCATAAACTTTGATTAGGATAATGAGATGTTCTTACAGCATTAATATTATGTTGTTTCATGAATTTTATATCCCATAGCATGTCTTCTTTAGTAATAGCACGACCTCTTTGATAATTAAATTCGTGTCTATTTACACCTTTGAAAACAATTCTCTTACCATTTAGCTTCATGACTTTATCCACTAATTCAAATTTACGGAATCCAATTCTTTGAGGTATTATTTCAATTAACTTATCCTCTCTATCTCTTACTTCTACATATAATGTATATAAATATGGATCTTCTGCACTCCATTTATATACGTTTTCAATAATTGCATCAAAATAAATTTCTTTATTAAAGTCTTCCTTTCCACTGCTATATACTATTTCTCCAAGCCTATCTTTAAGAGCTACTTCTACAGTACATTCTTCATAGCCTTCTAATTTAAGAGCTACACTTAAGATTCCATCACTATAATTTCTATCTAAATTTGCCTTAACAAACATATCCTTTACATGAGTTTTCGGTACTGCATAAATATATACATCTCTAAATATTCCTGAAAATCTCCAGAAATCTTGATCCTCTAACCAACTAGCACTACTTCTTTTATATACTTCCACCGCTAGCTTATTTTCTCCGCTCTTTAAGAAATCCGTAATATCAAATTCTGATGGCGTAAATGTATCCTCACTATATCCTATAAATTTACCATTTAACCAAAGATAAAATGCTGTTTCTACACCTTGGAATGAAATAAAAGTTCTTTTACCCTTTAATTCTTCCTTTATTTCGAAATTCTTCACATAGCTTCCTACTGGATTATACTCTTCTGAAACAAATGGAGGACGTAAGAATTCTTGTCCATCCCATGGATACATTGTATTAATATATTGACACTTATCATAACCTTGCATTTGAATATGCCCTGGTACATTTATTTCATCAAAATTATCACAATTAAAATCCTCTTTATAAAAATCAGCAATTCTTTCATGAGGATTTACTGCATAACTAAATTTCCATTTTCCGTTTAAACTTTGTCTTAATGGCATGCTATATCCTAATTTTAAGTCTTCTTTTTTTTCATAGAAAAGATGATCTGAATGAGCATCTATTCTATTAACTCTAAAAACCTCTGGATTATTAAGCCATTTTAATGTTGCTTCATTTATCATTTATAAAATTCCTCCTCTTAAACACCTTTGTATACATTTTCATTATATCATTTGTTTACTTATTTTTTTAGTATTTTTTTCAAAAAAAAATGCGTAAACCTATTTCTAGGCTTACGCATTCCTACTACGCAAATTTATTATATATACATATATCTTTTATTCTTACATAGTTTATTTTATTACAATCCATTAATTTTTGCCAATACTTTTTTATTATTTATGCAATAAAAATTAACTCCCTTATGAATTCAATTCCAAATTATCAATTTTCAATTATAAAAATGGAGCGGTAAACGGGACTCGAACCCGCAACGTCCACCTTGGGAAGGTGACACTCTGCCAATTGAGTCATTACCGCTTAAATGGTGCAGGTGAAGGGAGTCGAACCCTTACACCGATTGGCGCTAGATCCTAAGTCTAGTGCGTCTGCCAATTCCGCCACACCTGCTTGATATTTTAATTTTACTATTTTTTGTAAATTAATGCAATATTTATTTTAACAAATTTTCAATATTGACATAATTTAATTTGCTACATATAATAATCTTAAATATAAAAATACTATGATGAGAAGAGTAAACTAAAGGTATATTTCCAGAGATAATCTGCAATAGCTGGAAGCAGATTTAAATGAAATTAGTTGAAAACTAACTCGGAGTGACTCTAATCCAGTCCGTTTGTCATCACGTTACGATGATTCTTAAGTGGCCTATTATTTTAGGCAATTAAGGGTGGAACCACGGGAATATATATGCTCTCGTCCCTTTTCTATACGAAAAGAGACGATGAGCTTTTTTTATTTTAAAAAATACATAATGAAAGGACGAAAAAAAAATGATTAAAATAACTTTAAAAGATGGATCAGTTAGAGAAGCTGCTAAAGGTTCATCAATCTTAGATGTTGCTAAATCAATCAGTGAAGGTTTAGCTAGAAATGCACAATGTGGAAAAGTAAATGGAGAGGTTAAAGATTTAAGAACTATTTTAAATGAAGACTGTACTCTTGAAATTTGCACATTTGATAGCAAGGAAGGAAAAGATGCTGTAAGACACAGTGTTTCTCACGTATTAGCTGCTGCTGTTAAGAGATTATTCCCAGAAGCTAAAATAGCTATTGGACCATCAATTGAAAATGGATTCTATTATGACTTCGATACTGAAAAAGCTTTTTCAGCTGAAGACTTAGTTAAAATAGAAGATGAAATGAGAAAAATAATCAAGGAAAATCCTGCTATAGAAAGATTTGAACTTCCAAGAAACGAAGCTTTAGAACTTATGAAGGATGAGCCTTACAAAGTTGAATTAATCAACGACTTAGCTGAAGATGAAATAATATCATTCTACAAAATAGGTGATTTTACAGATCTTTGTGCTGGTCCTCACGTAATGTCATTAAAGAATATAAAAGCTATTAAATTACTTAGAAGTGCTGGTGCTTACTGGAAAGGTGACGAAAAGAATAAGATGCTTTCTAGAATTTACGGTACTGCATTCTTAAAGAAAGCTGATTTAGATGCTCACTTAGAAGCATTAGAAGAAGCTAAAAAAAGAGATCATAACAAATTAGGTAGAGAACTTGGAATCTTCACAACTGACGAAAAGGTTGGTCAAGGTTTACCACTATTCATGCCTAAGGGAGCTAAGATATTCCAAACTCTTCAAAGATGGATTGAAGATGAAGAAGAAAGAAGAGGCTATGTTTTAACTAAGACTCCTTTCATGTCTAAAAATGATTTATTTAAAGCTTCAGGACACTGGGATCACTATAAAGATGGAATGTTTGTTTTAGGTGACGAAATACAAGATACTGAAGTTATGGCATTAAGACCAATGACTTGTCCATTCCAATTTACAGTATACAATGCAGAACAACACAGCTACAGAGACCTTCCAATCAGATATGCTGAAACTTCTACTCTATTTAGAAAAGAAGCTTCAGGAGAAATGCATGGTCTTATAAGAGTAAGACAATTTACATTATCTGAAGGACATATAATCTGTACTCCTGAGCAATTAGAATCAGAATTTAAAGAAGTTATTGATTTAATTAACTATGTTATGAGTACTTTAGGAATTGATGGAGATATATCTTACAGATTCTCTAAATGGGACCCAAGCAACACTGAAAAGTACATCAATAACCCAGAAGCTTGGGAAGCTACTCAAAACCAAATGAGAACCATATTAGATCACTTAAATATAGATTATGTTGAAGCTGAAGGTGAAGCTGCATTCTATGGACCAAAGCTTGATATCCAATTCAAGAACGTTCACGGTAAAGAAGATACTATCATCACAGTTCAAATTGACTTTGCTTTAGGTGAAAGATTAGGAATGTCTTACATTGATAAAGATGGTAACAAGAAAACACCATTCGTTATTCATAGATCATCAATTGGCTGCTATGAAAGAACTATTGCTATGCTTATAGAAAAATATGCTGGTGCGTTCCCAACTTGGTTAGCTCCAGTTCAAGTTAAGGTATTACCTTTATCAGATAAGTACAATGACTACACTGCTAAAGTTGTAAGTGAATTAAGAAACAATGGAATCAGAGTTGAAGCTGACTACAGAACTGAAAAAATTGGTTATAAAATTAGAGAAGCTAGACTTGAAAGAGTTCCTTACATCTTCGTTGTAGGTGAAAAAGAGGAAGCTAACAACGAAGTTGCTGTAAGAAGCAGGAAGAACGGAGAAGAAGGTCCAATAGCTTTAAATACTATTGTTGCTAGAATATCTGATGAAATAGCTAAAAAAGAACGTTAATTTTAAACTTAATAATACATTTGATGCAACAAAAGTAGAGTTTCAATAACTTTAAATTATATAAAGGATGAGATTCAATATATCTGTATCTCATCCTTTAGGTTTTATTTTAATAATTCTCTAAGCTGAAATAATGATTTAATTTCATATGTAGGCTTAATATTTGTGTTATTAATATATTCATTTGGATTATACCAACATGTATCAATTCCTGCATTTATACCACCTTGTATATCTGAAGTAAGGCTATCCCCCACCATTAATACTTTTTTCTTATCATGATAATTTATTTTATCAAGAGCATGATGAAATATTTCTGCATTTGGCTTCGATATAGCAACTTCTTCAGAAATTATTATATCCTTAAAGTATTTTGCTATTTTAGATTTTCTTATTCTCTTATCTTGCACCTTAGTAAGTCCATTAGTAATAATTATTAACTTATACTTGTCCTTAAGTTCTTCCAATAGTTTTATACTTTCATCATATAAAAAGGAAGCTTCTGATAAATGATTAATATATAACTCTGCTAACTTATATTCATCTAATTTAATTGATAATTTATCTGCTAATCTTCTAAATCTTTCTACCTTAAGCTTTTCCTGAGTTATAAGTCCCTCTTCAAATTCTCGCCAAATCTTTTTATTAATTTCATGATATATTTTAAAATGATAATTTTCATCATATTCTATTCCAATATCAATCATTGCTTTTCTAAAAGCTTCTCTCTCTGACTTTTTAAAGTCAAACAAAGTCTCATCTGCATCAAATAATATTACTTCATACTTCATTTCTTTACCTCCAGCATTTTCTTATTTTATTATTTCACCATAATAATTTATAATACTTTCTTCTTATAGAATAAAAAAAGGGCTATTGCACTAAATAATTAGTGCACAGCTCATTTTTGTTAAAAAAATAAATCGAAAGTTTTATCAATTGAAACTTACTTAATTATATATATAGAATTTATTCACAATATTTTTTTATAATTTTTTTTGTATTTATTATAAAATCAACTTTTATATCATGAAAATCACTTTCTATCTTTTCCAAAATCTGCTCTTCATAAGCTAAAGCTACCTTTTTTGCTTTAAAAATATTTTTTTCTAAATACTTATCGTAGTATCCACCACCATAACCTATTCTATTTCCATTTTCATCAAACGCCACTCCTGGCATTACAATTATATCAAAATCATTGGCTATTTTATCTTTATCCACATTTATAGGCTCTAATATTCCATAGTTGTTCACACTTAATTCAGTAAGACTGTGGATTTTTACAGCTATCATTTCTTTTTTCTTCATATCTATTTTAGGTACATATATATTTTTCTTATCAATTATTGCTTTCTTAATAATTTCATGAGTATTTACTTCAGAACCAAAACTTACATATATAAATATATCTTTAGCTTTTTTGTATAAATCACTATTTATAAAAATATTATATATAAGCTTATCCTTTAAGATTCTTTTTTCATTACTCATATTATTTCTCATATTTAATATTTCTTTTCTTACTAACTTTTTTTCCATATTTACCCTCACTCATTTTATGCAAATAAAATTACATTCAATAATTACCATATCCTTTTCTCTATAAGCAATCTAGTTAGTGCTTGTCCTACCATTACAAAACTATTAGTCAAATATTCGTACTCAATATCACTAAATATATAATTATATCAATTAAACCATGAATATAGCTACGCTAATTCAATTACTAATAATTCATTTAGAATTTAATTAGGTTTTATATTAGCTATAAACCTACTTAGTCAACGAAGTGTTTAATTAGCGTAGCATTAACTTCTAAAATAATTTAGAATTTTGGAACAAAGGTGTTGCACTCTGTCTTAGAAACAGATGAAACTGGGCCTCCAGCTATACTTATTGACTCTGCTCCGCACATTCCTAGTTCATTGTATACACAATTTACAGCTTCACAATTAACTGGCATAGCAGCCTTTGGTTCTTCTGCACTATTTAAAAATTCCTTTGTTTTTTCAATAAAGCTTTCACAACATGTAGTTTCACTTACAAAAGCTTGACTTCCACCTACTTGTATACCATCTTTACAACAAAGACTATTCTTATTATGACCACAAGTAGTAACATTACACATTAAATTTGGCATAAAATCACTCCTATCCATTACTAAATTCCACCTATTTATTTTTACAATTTCTTTCTTTATTTATACATAAATCAGTCTTTTAATGTTTTTCTTTATTTTTTCTGTATATTAGATTAAAATTATTATTAATAGTAAACTATGTTAATAGGGTAAATTTATATATTTTTACTTAATTAATAAATAAACTTTGAGCGAGGTAAAACAATGTCAAATGAAATTAATTCTTCTAATTTTATAAGAAATATAATCATTAATGACTTAGAGAGTGGAAAACATAATGAGATAATCACTCGTTTCCCACCAGAGCCAAATGGTTATTTACATATAGGTCATGCAAAATCTATATTATTAAACTTTGGTTTAGCTGAAGAATTCCATGGTAAAACACATTTAAGATTTGATGATACTAACCCTGTAAAGGAAGATACAGAATATGTTGAATCTATTAAAGAAGATGTTAAATGGTTAGGTGGAAATTGGGATGCTTTATTCTTTGCATCTGATTACTTTGATACTATGTATGAAAAAGCTGTTCTTTTAATTAAGAAAGGATTAGCTTATGTATGTGATCTTACTCCAGAAGAAGCAAAAGCATATAGAGGATCATTAACTGAACCTGGTAAAGAAAGCCCATATAGAAATAGATCCATTGAAGAAAACCTAAATTTATTCGAAAGAATGAAAAATGGTGAATTCAAAGATGGAGAAAAAGTTCTTAGAGCTAAAATAGATATGGCTTCTCCAAACCTTAATATGAGAGATCCAATAATCTATAGAATTGCACATGCAACTCACCATAATACAGGAGACAAATGGTGTATCTACCCAATGTATGACTTTGCTCATCCATTAGAAGATGCTATAGAAGGAATTACTCACTCTATTTGTACGTTAGAATTTGAAGATCATAGACCTCTTTATGACTGGGTTGTAAGAGAATGTGAAATGGAATGTGTTCCTAGACAAATTGAATTTGCTAGATTAAAGAGAAAGCTTAAGCAATTAGTAGATGAAGGTGTTGTTGATGGCTGGGATGATCCAAGAATGCCTACTATTTCTGGTCTTAGAAGAAGAGGATGTACTCCTGAAGCTTTAAGAAACTTCTGCTCAGCTATAGGTGTTGCTAAAGCAAACTCAACAGTTGATTCTCAAATGCTTGATTACTTTGTAAGAGAAGACTTACAAATGAAAGCACCAAATGCTATGGCTATCCTAAATCCTTTAAAATTAGTTATCACTAACTATCCTGAAGGACAAACTGAAATGCTAGAAGTAAGCAATAATGCAAAAGATGAATCTTTTGGTAAAAGATTAGTTCCTTTCTCAAGAGAATTATACATTGAACAAGAAGATTTTATGGAAGTTCCAATAAAAAAATACTTTAGATTATTCCCTGGAAATGAAGTTAGATTAATTGGTGCATATTTTGTTAAATGTACTGATGTAATCAAAGATGAAAATGGTAATGTACTTGAAGTTCATTGTACTTACGATTCAGAAACTAAGAGTGGTTCAGGATTTACAGGCAGAAAAGTAAAAGGAACTATCCACTGGGTAGATGCTAAAAATGCTATTCCTGCTGAATTTAGATTATATGAACCATTAATCTTAGATGCTGCAGAAGGAAATGAAGGAAAACACTTCTTAGAACAAATAAATCCTCATTCAATAGAAATATTAGACGGATTTATTGAGCCAACAGCTATTAAGAATGCTAAACCTCAAGATAAATTCCAAATGGTAAGAAACGGTTTCTTTAATGTTGATCCTAAATATACTACAGCTGAAAAGTTAGTTTTCAATAGAATAGTATCCTTAAAATCTTCTTTTAAACTTAATAAATAAGTGGAGAATTATCTCCACTTATTTTCTATATTTATTCTATCTTCATAAAAACCATAATCATCACTATAGTCATTTAAAAAATTTGTATCACAATCTATGTCCCAATTATTTGCTCGTATATTATTAAGCTTCAATAATGCACTTTTCTTTATGCCTTTCTTTTCATTAGTCATCTTTCTTATTCTTCTCCTTTCTAATTTTTAGTTATATATAGTTTTAGTTTTTCTACTATTTTTATTCATTTAAAAAATGAGCTACATGAAGCTTTTCTTTCCAATAATAGTTTATTGGTTGAAAACTTCATATAACCCACTTATAAAATGGTATTTTTCTGTCCAAGTCTCTTTACTTATTTATGCTCTTCGTTACATTCACATACACAACTTCCTCTGCTGGCAGTTGTCCATTGATTATTTGTCGCACTCTTTTTTGCCTTTTGGCCGCATCCGCAGCCATGGCCCTCCACTGATGTTGATGACAGTTCATGATTACAGTGACATTTTTTAGATTTGCTCATACTTTTGCCCTCCTATAAACTATCTTTTATTTTTGCAATACTATAGCCAGTCCAAAAACTCTAGTTATAGCATTGCTCATTAAATTTTCTATTCAGTTGTTAAGACTCTTAGGACTATCGACTAAAGCAACATCCTATCCTTAAGTCATTACTATTGTGTGCTTTTTAGACAAACTCTATACCTGATTTTATTATGAAGAACAGTAATTAATTAGATACTTATGAAATATGAGTGATTAAAGATTAAGTTTGGAACAAACCTTTATTAATTATAAATTTAAAAACTTGTTGAATCTTTCTCTAACTTTTTCTTCACCCATAATTTGCATTATAGTATAAAGGTCTGGAGTATTTGTTCTATGTGCTAAAGCAGTTCTTACAGCACCAGCAACATCAGAAATCATTCCTTTATAATTTTCTGGGTTTGCTTTATATTCTTTTCTATTAGCACAGTATCCAAGCTCAGCTCCTATTACTTTTAATTCTTCAAACCATTCTTCTTGGCTTCCAACATTAAATGTAAATTTTTTAGCATATTCTTCAATTATAGCCTTAGCATTTTCTAATGATAAATTCTTTGGTAATTCTACTTGCTCTACAGTTTCCTTGTAGAATAATTCATCAAAGAAGTAGAATATCTTATCTTTAACTTCATCCCACTTTGCAAAGTCTTTTCTTGGTTTTGGGCCTTCTTTATCTATATTAAATATTTCTCTTGCCATAGCTTCATTTGAAGTTACTAAGTTATACATTTCTTCATCATATTGTTTAGCCCATGCAGTATATTGTTCATATACTTTGTCTGCTGACATTCTAGCTATAACATCTTTAGAAACGTCATTTAATTTAACTAAATCAAATAATGCTCCACTCTTACTCATTTTATCTAAATGAACAACAAACTCATGGTAATCAGCACATGTATTTTCAGCTCTCCATTCTTCATAACTTGAATTAACTATGTTTAATAAGTATTCAATAACACATACTACTGGATATCCAACTTCATTGTAGTAAGAAACAGCTGCTTCAGCATCTTTTCTCTTAGAAAGTTTTCTCTTAGATCCACCTTCTTGTTTCATTATTGTTGGAATATGAGCATAGTTTGGTCTTTCAAATCCTAATACTTCAAATAATTGAACGTGTATTGGAAGTGATGATAACCACTCTTCTCCTCTTATTACATCTGTAGTTCTCATTAAATAATCATCTATAGCATGTGCAAAGTGATATGTTGGAAGTCCATCACCTTTTATAAGAACAACATCTTGATTGTTTTCAGGGAATGATATATCACCTTTAATTAAATCATGAAATTCTACTCTATTTTCAATATTTCCTGGTGATTTTAATCTTAATATATAACTTTCACCATTGTTTATTCTTTCAATAGCTTCTTCTTCAGTTATATTTCTATATTTAGCATATTCTCCATAGTATCCTGGAGTTATTTTATTAGCTATTTGCTCTTCTCTTAAAGCAGCTAATTCTTCTGGAGTACAAAAATCTGGATATGCTAAACCTTTTAATAATAAATCTTTAGCAAAAGTTCTATATATTTCAGCTCTTTCACTTTGTCTGTATGGACCATATTCACCTTTTGAAGTTTCTTGGCCAGTCATTCCTTCACTGAAGTCCATTCCAAAATTGTGCATAGTTGTAATTGTATCTTCAATGGCACCTTCAACTTCTCTCTGTATCTTCTATTCTTAAATAGAAAACACCTTCACTTTGACTTGCTAATCTTTCATTAATTAATGCAGCAAAAACTCCTCCTATATGTTGGAATCCTGTTGGTGATGGTGCATATCTAGTTACTCTAGCACCTTCTTTTAAGTTTCTCTTTGGGTATTTTGCTATATAATATTCTCTATCATGTTCAACATTAGGAAATATTATTTCAGCTAATTTTTCAAATGACATAATGTTATTCTCCTTATCTTTTTTTTTGTTAAAATATAAAAAAGTCTTTCATCCCATTAAAATATAGGACGAAAGACTTACTTCCGCGTTACCACCTAAATTGGTTAATAAAAATTAACCCACTCAAATACTTATTTAATTTTATTGCTCCAAGGTTTCCTTCAATAATTTTAAATTTTAGGCTCACACCATTCCTAAATCGCTTTAAATTAAACTTCTATTTACTGCTCCTCTTCAGCGCAATTACTATTATCATTTTTTGCAAATTACAGATTAATTATACAGATTCAAATTATTATTGTAAAGTATTTCTCTTATGTATAAAACTCTTAATATATATTTTAATAATCAAAAATAAATTGAGCTTAAACTATCTCTGTTATTGATAATTTAAGCTCAATTTTTATAAACAAAACTCTATCTTATAGCAAAATATATTACAAATAATAGTGCTAATACATACATTACTGGATGAACTTTTTTAGTTTTTCCTTTAAATATCATCAAAATAACATATGTTAAAAATCCGCAAGCAATTCCTTCACCAATGCTATATGTTAATGGCATTAATAAAATAGTTAAGAATGATGGAATAGCTATTTCTGATCTTTCCCATTCTATTTCCTTAAGTGATGAACACATTAATGATCCAACTATAATAAGTGCTGGAGCTGTAACTGCTGAAGTTATTACTGTAAGTAATGGTGAGAAGAATAATGATACTAAGAATAATCCTCCAACTACTACACTGGAAAATCCTGTTTTTGCTCCAACAGAAGCTCCTGATAATGATTCAACATATGATGTTGTATTAGTTGTACCCAATATTGATCCTATACATGTAGCAATTGAGTCAGCTAACAATGCTTTTGAACCATTTTCTATAGAACCATCTTTTTTAAGAAGTCCAACCTTTGAACCGACAGCCACTAATGTTCCTGCTGTATCAAAGAAATCCATAAATAAGAAAGTAAATATTACTAGAATCATTTCTGGATTAAATATATTTCCTAAGTTCTTAATAGCAGCTCCAAAAGTAGGTGCCATTGATGGTGGCATTGATATTACTGATGTTGGTATATCAATAAGTCCTGTTATCATACCCACAATTGCTGTTAACCCCATACCTAAGAAGATTGCTATTTTAGAACCTCTAACCATAAATATTGAAATTGCAATAACACCAAATATAGAAAGTAAAACTGTAGGATCTGTTAAATCACCAAGACCTACAAAAGTTGCTGAATTAGCTACTACTATTCCTGCATTTTTTAATCCTATAAAAGCAATGAATAATCCTATTCCTGCACTTACTGCAAACTTTAAGTTAGTTGGTATAGCTTTAATAATCATTTCTCTTAAACCAGTTGCTGATATTATTAAAAATATAATTCCTGAAGCTAATACACCTGATAGTGCTATCTCCCACTTAATACCCATTCCTAAACATACACTATATGCAAAGAATGCATTTAAACCAACACCTGGTGCTAATCCCATTGGAAAATTCGCGAATATTCCCATTATTAGTGTTCCTAAAGCTGCTGCAAGTCCTGTAGCTACAAATACACTACCTTGTGGCATACCAGCCTCTGCAAGTACACTAGGAATTAAGAATAACGCATAAGCCATTGTTAAAAATGTAGTTATACCACCTATGGTTTCACTTTTAAAATTTGTTTCTTTTTCTTTGAATTTGAAATAGTTTGATAAGAATTCCATCGTTTGTTCCTCCATGCATTTTCTTTACAACCGAATATCGCATGATATGAGGAAAAAGATATGTATTATATTAATAGAATTTATACTGTATGTACTTATATATAAATATTAAATCCATATCGTAGTCAAATCATTTATGGTGATTTGGTAGAGACTCCCGGACCATATTTCCGGCATTATACGAACATTCGATTGTAATTTACTATAAAACATATGATAATATATTTTTTACAGCTTGTCTACTTGTAATTTTATACTTTTATTACTTTATGTGAAAAAAGCATTAGATGTTAAATATATTTTAAAATTCTAATGACTTTTTACATGATAATTTCTTATATTATTTATTATAATTAGTATTCTTTATACTTCTTATGTTTTTCTTTTTCTATCTTTTTTTCTTTAATCCTACTTACTATAGCCCATATTATCATTGCTATTGATCCTATAGCTGTAAGTATCCAAAACCCAACGTATAATATAATCATCAATGTTATATTCAAAATAAATTACTCCTTTTTATTCCACTACTACTGCTGTACCATAAGCTACCATTTCTGCTGCTCCTGCTGCTATAGCAGAAGACATTAACTTCATTCCTATAATTGCATTAGCTCCCATAGCTTCTGCCTCATCAACCATTCTTCCAATAGCTATTTGTCTTGCTTCTGTAAGCATATCATTATATCCTGACATTTCCCCACCTACAAGATTTTTAAAAGAAGCAGTTATATCACGTCCAATGTTTTTACATCTTACAGTACTTCCTTTTACTAATCCTTTAACTTCTTTAATTTCTTTTCCTGGAACATTTTCTATTGTTAATATTATCATAATAATTACCCCTTTATACATTGTTTAAATAACTCTTTAAGAGTTATTTAATAATATTTAATATGATAATATACTATATCTTAAAAATTGTCAATAATCTTTTTCCAGTTTTTATTTAAAATAAAAAAGGGACTGTCCCACTATGAACAGACTGAACAGACCCTTCTCACTTTAATTTTTAATTTTTCATTTTTAATTATTAATCTAATTTCTTACTGTCTATCCAAGACATCATTTCTCTAAGCTCTTTACCTACTTTTTCTATTGGATGCTCTGCTTCCATTCTTCTCATAGCATTAAATGTAGGTCTACCAACTTGATTTTCAAGAAGCCATTTCTTAGCAAATGTTCCATTTTGAATTTCAGTTAAAACTTGTTTCATTTCCTTCTTAGTTTCATCAGTAATTATTCTGCTTCCAGTTACATAATCACCATATTCAGCTGTATCAGAAATTGAATATCTCATGGCAGCCATACCACCTTGATACATTAAATCTACAATAAGCTTCATTTCATGCATACATTCAAAATAAGCATTTTCTGGTGCATATCCTGCTTCAACTAAAGTTTCAAAACCAGCCTTAATTAAAGCTGTGATTCCTCCACAAAGAACTGCTTGTTCACCAAATAAATCTGTTTCTGTTTCATCTTTAAATGTAGTTTCAAGAACACCAGCTCTAGCTCCACCTATACCATTTGCATAGGCTAATGCTAAATCCTTAGCCTTTCCTGAATAATCTTGCTCTACAGCTATTAAACATGGAACACCAGATCCTTCGGTATAAGTTTTTCTTACCATATGTCCTGGTCCTTTTGGAGCTATCATAAATACATCAACGTTTGAAGGTGGTACTATTTGCTTAAAGTGAATATTAAATCCATGAGCAAATACTAAAGCATTTCCCTCTTCCAAGTATGGTTCAATTTCTTCTCTATATAATTTTGCTTGCTTTTCATCTGGTACTAATATAATTATAATATCAGCATTTTTAGCTGCCTCTGAAGTTGTAGTAACTTCTAATCCTGCTTCTTTTGCCTTATTCCATGATTTGCTCCCTTCATATAATCCTACAATTACATCTACTCCACTTTCATGTAAATTTAATGCATGGGCATGTCCTTGGCTACCAAAACCAATTACTGCTATTTTCTTTCCTTGCAATAATCCTAAATTAGTATCCTTCTCATAAAACATCTTTGCCATTTTTATACCCTCCAATTTATAATTTAATATCCTCTTTACTGATAATTTCATTTATTGGTGCCCCTGGTGCAACCATTGGGAACACCATATCATCACTATTAATTTTGTAATCTATAATTACAGGTCCATCAGTGGCTAATGCTTTTTCTAATATCTCCTGTAACTCTTCTGGTTTTTCTACCCTAAAACCATTTCCTCCAAAAGCTTCTGCCAATTTTACAAAATCAGTTGCTCTATTTAATGTTGTTTCAGCATATCTACCTTCATAAAACAAGCTTTGCCATTGTCTGACCATTCCTAAAGCATTATTATTCATCACTATTACTTTTATAGGAAGCTTAAAATTAACTGCTGTGGCAAATTCATTGCAATCCATACCAAAGCTACCATCTCCAGCAATATTGAATACTACAGCCTTAGGATTTCCCATTTGTGCACCAATGGACGCACCCATTCCAAATCCCATAGTTCCAAGTCCACATGAACTTATAAATGTCCTTGGCTTATAAAATTTATAATTTTGAGCTGTCCACATTTGATGTTGTCCAACTTCTGTGGTAATAATAAAATTACCATTATTCATTTTATTTAATAAAGTAAATAAATATTCTGGTGTAAGTACTCCTTCTTTCACTACTTCCTTATTATTTAATGCTTTAAGTTCATTCATTTTATTTATCCATGCTATATTTTCTTTTTCATTTATCATAGGAAATAACTTTTTTAGAACTTCCTTTATATCACCTACAATATATGAATCTACTTTAACGTTTTTATTTATCTCTGTAGGATCTATATCTATTTGGATTATTTTAGCATTCTTTATATGGTTTTTATGACTTATTACCCTATCACTAAATCTTGCTCCTAAAGCAATAATCAAATCACAACTGGTAGCCAAAAGATTTGAAGCTTTAGTACCATGCATTCCAATCATTCCTGTATATAATCTATGATCATTAGGAATAGAGCCTATTCCCATAAGACTGGTTGCAACTGGTGCGTTTATTTTTTCTGCCAAAACTAAAACTTCTTTTTCTGCATTTGAACTTAATATTCCTCCTCCTGCATAAATAAAAGGATTCTCACTCTCATTGATTAATTGTGCAAACCTCTCTAGAGAGTTTATATTTATATGCTGTAAACTTTTTTTTCTATTTTTAGGCTCCATCGTTATATAATTATACTTTTCTGCTGTTATATCCTTAGGTATATCAATAAGTACTGGACCATGACGTCCTGATGAAGCAATATAAAAAGCCTCATTAATTATTTTTTGTAGATCCTTTATATCTTTAACTATATAATTATGCTTAGTTATAGGCATTGTAATACCTGTAATATCCACTTCTTGAAAACTATCTTTACCAAGTAAAGGCCTCGTAACATTACCTGTAATTGCAACCATTGGTGTTGAATCCATATAAGCTGTAGCAATTCCTGTAACCAAATTTGTTGCTCCAGGCCCTGATGTTGCTATACATACACCGACCTTACCTGTTGATCTAGCATATCCATCAGCTGCATGAGCTGCACCTTGTTCATGGCAAGTTAAAATATGCCTTATTTTATCGTTTTTCTTAAATAATGCGTCATATATATTTAAAACTGCCCCACCTGGATAACCGAATACAGTATCAACGCCATTATCTATCAGCGAATTCACCAAAATTTCAGCACCAGTCAATAACACATAAATCGCCCCCTTTTTAATTAAACGACAATCTAATTAACACTTCGTTAATGAATGCTGACTCTAATTAGTGTAACAACATTTACTGTTTAATTATTTATAAACTGCTCCTGTGTTTGCTGAACTTACTAGCTTAGCATATCTTGCAAGATATCCCTCCTTAATTTTAGGTTCAACTTTTACAATATTCTTCTTTCTTTCTTCTAGTACATCTTTATTAACTAATAATTCTAACTTACCACTATTTATATCTATTGAAATTATATCACCATTTTCTACTAGAGCAATTACTCCACCTTCTGCTGCTTCTGGAGATACATGTCCTATTGATGCTCCCCTTGTGGCTCCACTAAATCTTCCATCTGTAATAAGCGCAACCGATTTATCAAGTCCCATTCCTGATATAGCAGATGTCGGTGAAAGCATTTCTCTCATACCTGGTCCACCTTTTGGTCCTTCATATCTTATTACAATAACATCTCCTGCCACTATCTTATTATTAAATATAGCTTCTACAGCTTCCTCTTCTGAATCAAATACTTTAGCTGGCCCTTGATGAACTAACATTTCAGGAAGTACTGCCGATCTCTTTACTACAGCTCCATCCACTGCTAAATTTCCTCTTAATACAGCTATGCCACCTGTTTTGCTATATGGTCTTTCCACATGCTTTATTACATCATAATTCAATACTTTTTTATCTTTAACATTTTCACCTATGGTCTTTCCTGTAGCTGTAATACACTCTAAATCTATTAAATCTTTTTTACTTAATTCATTAATAACTGCAGATATTCCACCAGCTTCATATAAATCTTGAATATGAATATTCGATGCTGGTGCTAACTTACAAATATTAGGAACTTTTGATGACATTTCATTAATAATATCTAAATTCATTTGTAGTTTTGCTTCATTTGCTATAGCTGTTAAATGTAATACACTATTGGTTGAACATCCTAAAGCCATATCTACAGCAAGTGCATTTTTAATTGATTTTTCATTTACTATATCTCTTGGTTTTATATTATTTTTTAATAAATTCATAACTGCCATTCCAGCATGCTTGGCAAGTATTATTCTTTCTGAATATACAGCTGGAATAGTTCCATTGCCTGGAAGCCCTAATCCTAAAACTTCTGTAAGACAATTCATTGAATTAGCTGTAAACATTCCTGAACATGAACCACATGTTGGACATGACTTACATTCCAATTCTTTTAATTCTTCTTTAGTCATTTTTCCACTTTCTACAGAACCAACTGCTTCAAATAGTGTTGATAATGATACTGCCTCACCTTTATATTTACCTGCTAACATTGGCCCTCCACTAACAAATACTGAAGGTATATTAAGCCTTAATGCAGCCATTATCATTCCTGGTACTATCTTATCGCAATTAGGAATAAATACTAAAGCATCAAAACCATGAGCTTTTACCATACACTCAACACTATCTGCTATTAACTCTCTTGTAGCCAATGAATACTTCATACCTTCGTGACCCATAGCTATTCCATCACATACTCCTATGGTTGGAAATACTAATGGGGTTCCTCCACTGATAAGTACACCTTTTTTAGTTGCTTCAACAATCTTGTCTAAATTAATATGTCCAGGTATTATATCATTTTGTGATGTTACTATTCCTATAAGTGGTCTTTCTAGTTCCCGATCACTTAATCCTATTGCCTTAAAAAGAGCCCTATGAGGTGCTCTTGTTATCCCCTTCTTAACCATATCACTTCTCAATTATATTCACCTCTATATCTTGCTTAATCTTTCAATAACTAGCTGTCCCATTTTTCTTGTACCAACGAGTCTTGTACCTTCACTATAAATATCCTTAGTTCTATAACCATCTTCCAATACTTTAACTACAGAGTTTTCAATGGCTTGGGCTTCTTCTTCTAAATCTAAGCTATATCTAAATATCATAGCTACCGATAATATTGTTGCTAAAGGATTAGCTATATCCATACCTGCAATATCTGGTGCTGAACCATGAATAGGTTCATACATTCCAAGCTTTCCCTTACCTAAAGATGCTGATGGCAACATTCCTATAGACCCTGTTATCATTGAAGCTTCATCTGATAAAATATCTCCAAACATATTGGAAGTAACTATCACATCAAATTGTGCCGGATTCCTCACAAGCTGCATTGATGCATTATCTATATACATATGATTTAGTTCTACTTTCTTATATCCCTTAGAAACTTCAATTACTGTTTCTCTCCATAGCCTTGAACTTTCTAAAACATTAGCCTTATCAACACTGGTTACCTTCTTATTTCTCTTCATGGCAGTTTCAAAAGCAATCTTAGCAATTCTTCTTACTTCTTCTTTATTATATTTTTCTGTGTCAAAAGCAGCTTCTACACCATCTTCAAGAAATCTTCCACGGTTACCAAAATAAATTCCTCCTGTCAGTTCTCTTACTACAACTATATCTATTCCATCATTAATTAGTTCTTCTTTTAATGGTGATGCTATTTTTAAAGGATTATACAAAAGAGCTGGTCTTAAGTTACAGTAAAGGTTTAATCCTTCCCTTAAACCAAGTAAAGCTTGTTCTGGTCTTACTTTAGCAGTAGTATTATCCCATTTATACCCTCCTACAGCCCCAAGTAATACCGCATCACTACTTTGACAAATCTTTAATGTTTCATGTGGCAAAGGGACTCCCACTTCATCAATGGCACATCCCCCTGCTAAAGCGTATTTTATTTCAAATTTATGATTAAATTCTTCTCCAATTTTATCTAATATAAGTACAGCTTCTCTAACAACTTCTGGTCCTATACCATCTCCTGGTATTGCTACTATTCTATAATTCATAAAAAAAGCCCCCTTTTTTAAATGAAAAATAAATAATTAAAATGAAAAATTTTATTATTCATTATTCTAATTTTTCATTTTAAATTTTTAATGTAATTAATAAGTCCATTGCTATTGATAATGTTTTGCATGAATTCTGGAAAAGGTTCTCCTTTGTAGTTTTCATTTTTAGTAATATTTTTGATTACTCCACTGCTAAAATCTATTTCTAATTCATCCCCATCTTCTATTGCTTTTGCCGCTTCATCACACTCAATAATAGGCAATCCTATATTTATTGAATTTCTAAAAAATATCCTAGCAAAAGTAGATGCTATTACACAGCTTATTCCACTTGACTTTATAGCTAGCGGTGCATGTTCTCTAGATGAACCACAACCAAAATTCTTTTTTGCTACAATTATATCCCCATTATTAACTTTCTTTGTAAAATCTTTATCTATATCTTCCATACAGTGGCTTGCCAGTTCACTATGATCTGCTGTATTTAAATATCTTGCTGGTATTATTACATCTGTATCTACATTATCACCATATTTAAAAGCTCTGCCTCTTGCTTTCATTTAATAACCCCCATTTTACAACAATTCTGGATTTGCTATCTTACCTCTAATTGCTGAAGCTGCTGCAACTGCTGGACTTGCTAAGTATACCTCAGATTCCACATGCCCCATTCTTCCAACGAAATTTCTATTAGTTGTTGATACTGCTCTTTCTTCCTTTGCCAATATACCCATATACCCCCCTAGACATGGGCCACAAGTTGGCGTAGAAACTACAGCACCTGCTTCTATAAAATCCTTTATGAGTCCTTCTTTCATAGCTTCAAGATATATATTTTGTGTTCCTGGGATAATGATGCATCTTATACCCTTATGAACCTTTTTGCCTCTTAATATCTTTGCTGCTATCCTTAAATCTGAAAGTCTTCCATTAGTACATGATCCAATAACAACTTGGTCTATCTTTACTTCCCCAACTTCATCAATAGTCCTTGTGTTATCTGGCAAATGTGGAAATGATACTGTTGGCCTTATCTTTGATAAATCAATTTCATAAACAGCTTCATATTCAGCATCTTCATCTGCATTAAACTCCATCCACTCTTTTTTAGAGTGTTCTTTCATATATTCTATGGTTTTTTCATCTACTGGAAATATTCCATTTTTTCCTCCAGCTTCTATAGCCATATTACATATAGTAAACCTATCATCCATTGAAAGATATTTTATCCCTTGGCCTTCAAATTCCATAGACTTATATAATGCACCATCTACTCCTATTCCCCCAATTATATGAAGTATTATATCTTTTCCACTTACCCATTTTCCTGGTTTACCATTTAGTATAAACTTAATAGCTGATGGAACTTTAAACCAACATTTCCCTGTAGCCATACCTGCTGCCATATCTGTTGAACCTATTCCCGTTGAAAAAGCACCTAATGCCCCATATGTGCAAGTATGTGAATCAGCCCCTATAACTACATCACCTGCAACCACAAGTCCTTTCTCTGGCAATAAACAATGTTCTATGCCCATCTGCCCAACTTCGAAATAATTACTAATCTTTTTATTCTTTACAAATTCCCTCACTAATCTACACTGCTCTGCTGCCTTTATGTCCTTATTAGGTGTAAAATGATCTGGCACAATAGAAATTTTATCCCTATGAAAGACATTATCTAAGCCTAATTTTTCAAACTCATTAATAGCTACAGGCGAAGTTATATCATTGCCTAAAATCATATCTAATTCTGCTTCAATAAGTTGTCCACTTCTAACGCTTTCTAACCCTGCATGCTTAGCTAAAATTTTCTGTGTCATGGTCATTGCCATATTATTGCCCCCTTTTTCACTTATTATTTATCTCAGCTCTTTTTTCAGCATCAGCACTTACCTTGATTAACACTAACTCTCTATAAACTGAATTATTATACTACTTTATAACTTACACCGCCGTAACTTTTTATATTATTTTACTGTATTTTAAAAATTTTACTCTCTATTCTATAGCAAAGTCAATAATATTAGCTTTTTTTTTCATTTTATTAATATCTAGCAAAAAGATTTTATTATTATTAATAGTTTGTTAAAAAATAAAGACTATTCTTAACTCTTTACCATCGCAATATCTCCAATTTTATTTTATTAATAATCGCTTTCATATTTTATTATTATTTTAAAAATACTCTTTTCTACAATTTTTCATACTTTACAATAAAAATATTATCATGTAAATTTATATGTAAAAAAAAGCGAAAGTAGAATTTTCTACTTTCACTTTCTAATATTTTTATATTTTACTTAATATTAAATTAGCTATACTATGAGCCATTTCGTTAATTTCTTCTTGATTTTCGCCTTCAAGCATAACTCTAACTAATGGTTCTGTTCCAGAAGGTCTTATAAGCACCCTTCCTACTCCATTTAATCTATCTTCAACTACTTTTATAGCTTCTACTACTTCTTCATCTTCTAAATATATATTTTTCATATGATTAGGTACTTTTGCATTTACTAATACTTGTGGTAGCTCCTTCATTATGCTTGCAAGCTCACTTAAAGTCTTATTCTTTTCTTTAACAACTTCTGCCACTTTTAATGCTGTAACTAATCCATCACCAGTAGTATTATGGTTTAAGAATATAATATGACCTGATTGTTCTCCTCCAAGAACATATCCATCCTTTAACATTTCTTCAAGAACATATCTATCTCCAACTTTAGTTTTAAATGTTCTTATTTCCTCTGCTTTACAAGCAATGTCTAATCCTAAATTACTCATTACTGTAACAACTAAAGTATCATCTTTTAATTGTCCTTTTTCTTTTAAAGCCTTCGCACAAATAGTTAATATAAAATCTCCATTAACAAGGTTTCCATTTTCATCCACTGCTAAGCATCTATCTGCATCTCCATCAAAAGCAAATCCTATATCACATCTTTCTTTAACTACATATTCCATTAAAGCTTCCGGATGAGTAGATCCACATTTTTCATTGATGTTTGTTCCATCTGGAGTATTATTGATTACATGCACTTCTGCTCCTAAACTTTTAAAAGCGTTTACTGCAACTTCATAAGCTGCTCCATTAGCACAATCTAAAGCAACTTTTAATCCTGCAAGTTCAGTTGCTATAGTTGATTTAGCATGTTCCATATATTTATTTATGCCTTCTGCTTCAAAGTGGCATTTTCCTAAATCTTTTCCTATTGGACTAGGTACCCCTACAAATCCATCTTCTATTGTTTTTTGTATCTTATCTTCTAATTCATCCGATAACTTATACCCTCTATTATCAAAGAACTTTATACCATTATATTCAACAGGATTATGAGAAGCTGAAATCATTACTCCTGCATCTGCATTGTACTCTCTAGTTAAATATGCAACTGCTGGTGTTGGAACTATACCTATCATCACTGCTTCTGCTCCAACTGAAAGAATCCCAGCTACTAATGCTGCTTCTAGCATATCTCCTGATACTCTTGTATCTTTTGCTACTAATATTTTTGGTTTATGAGTTCCTTCTGTTAATACAAAAGCTCCTGCTCTACCTAAATTATATGCTAATTCTGATGTTAGCTCAGTATTAGCTATACCTCTAACACCATCTGTACCAAATATTCTACTCATACAAATACCTCTACTTATCTTATCTATTTAATATAATTAACAAATATCGATTTTTACTACAATAATTATTGTAGCTATTATAGTATATATCCTATGCAATTTTTTTACAAGAATCTAACTACTTACTTTTTGGATAAAGCCTATCTAGCACTAGATTATAGCCTTCCTCTCCATAATTTAAACACTTATTAACTCTACTTATTGTTGCTGTACTAGCACCTGTAACTTCTGCTATTTCTGTATATACTTTCTTTTCCTTTAACATCTTTGCAACCTGCATTCTTTGCGCTAATGATTTTAATTCATTAATTGTTGCTATATCTTCAAAAAATTTATAACACTCATCTTCATTTTCTAATTTTAAGATAGCTTTAAATAATATATCTAATTCTTCTTTAAAATCTGTATTTTTAATGCTCATTATTCTCACTCCTAAATCAGCTTTTTTCAATATAATTTTATCACTTTAGCTTAATAAAGTTAAGTAATAAGCGCATTATTCCTCCTGGTTTTCATCAATATCCTCTGAAAAATCTTCATAACAGCTTAAAGTTGGTAATATCCACACTTCTCCAATGCCTTCATAAACATGTAGATATTCTTTTTCACTTATATCTGAATCGTTAAGATAATTATTAATTGATTCAATAGATACATCTATAGAACCACTTCTTAATACAGCAAAATCTCCATCTACTGTAAGCTTATCATTAAATAATTTGCATCTGACTATCTCACTTTCAGGAACATTCATAAGTAAAATAACAATTCCACTTCCACTAAGTTTTATTTGTAATTTATCCTTATCTAATAATTTTTCACCATCTTCAATATTGATTTTAATTGAATCTTCACATATATAAAATATATCCTCATCAACTATTATTTCTTCATCATATAATTCAATTAAAGAAAAATACTTAAATGATGGCTTAAAATACACTTCTCCTGTACCGCTTAAAGATATCTTTCCTGTCTTTTCTCCTATACCCAATAACCTTCTAGTTATGCTTGATGACTTAATCTTTTTATCCTTTATTCCAATATCACCTTTCATATAGCTTAATATTTCATTTTGTACCTTTATGGTGCTATTTTTTAAAATAACTTTAACTTGCCTCAATGCATCATTACAATCATATATATCCTTTGCCTGCTTAAAGCTTTTATAATTAGAATATCCCCCTATATCATTATATTGTAAAACTTGAAATAATGAATTCCCTATGCTTTGAAAAATAACTTCTGCCTTGCTTTTAGAAGTAATAGTTGTCTTCATATAACCACCCCTTCCTTAAGTATAGACACATTCCATCATTTTAATCTTTTCTCAAATAAAAAGAGCTTGAAAATCTAATTTTCAAGCATTATAAATTTATTTGTATTCTTTTGCTTCCTCTTCCCCACTTAATACTCTAATTCCACCTTGTGCTAACGCTAAAAGCTCATCCTCTCCTGGATATACTTTTACTGGTGCAATCCAACCTATGGCTTTTTTCAAATCATCTACTACAAATGGTGAGTATGCTATTCCACCAGTTAAAATTATTGCATCAACTTGGCCCTTTAGAACAGTAGACATAGCTCCTATCTCCTTTGCCACTTGATAAATAAATGCATCATATACTAATTTACATTTTTCATCTCCATTATTTTTCTTATCAATAACAGACTTTAAATCATTAGTTCCTAAATAAGCAACTACTCCACCTTTTCCTACTATCTTCTTATATACTTCATCCTTAGTATATTCACCACTAAAGCACATTTTAATTAGCTCTCCTGCTGGTACTCCTCCAGCTCTTTCAGGTGAAAATGGACCATCTCCATCTAAAGTGTTATTAACATCTATGACTCTACCATTTTTATGAGCACCTACAGAAACTCCACCACCCATATGAGTAACTACAAGGTTAAAGTCTTCATATCTTTTACCACTTTCTTTAGCAAACCTCTTAGCAACAGCTTTTTGATTTAAAGCATGGAATATGCTTATTCTTCTTAATTCTGGCACTCCAGATAATCTTGCTACATCGCTTAGTTCATCAACTACAACTGGATCAACTATAAAAGCTCTTACATCTGCTTGTTCTGCAATTTCTTGTGCTAATATTCCTCCTAAATTTGAAGCATGAGGTCCTTGCACCCCAATCTTTAAATCCTCAAGTAAAGCCTTGTTTACTTCATAAGTCCCACTTGGAATTGGTTTTAAAAGTCCACCTCGCCCTATTACTGCATCTAAAGTGTTTATATCAAAATTATTTTCTCTTAAAACATTAAGGATTACTTCCTTCCTAAAATCCTTTTGAGAGTAAATAGTTTCAAATTGACCTATTTCTTCTGCACTATGCCTTAAAGTCTTCTCAAAAATTTGCTTTTCATCTTCATAAACACCAATTTTAGTTGATGTTGAACCTGGATTTATTATTAATAATTTAAATGCCATTTTTAATCCTCCCAAAAATTCTTATTTATTTTCAGCTACTAATGCAGCTAATACTATGGAATTAACCTTGGTTTCAAAGCTATCAGCTCTTGAAGTTAAAATTACTGGTGCTGATGTACCTACCAGTATTCCACCATTCTTAGTATGAGCAGTATAAGTTAATGTTTTATACATAACATTAGCTGTTTCAATATTAGGAAGTAACAATATATCTGCATTTCCTGCAACTGAGCCGCTTACCCCTTTATGTTCAGCAGCTTCAATTGATAAAGCATTATCTAATGCTAAAGGTCCATCAACTATACATCCTTTAATTTGCCCTCTATCACTCATCTTTGATAATAATGCTGCATCTACTGTTGCTTGCATATCTGGGTTAACAACTTCCACAGCACATATTGGAGCTACTTTTGGTGTTTGTATTCCACAAGCCTTTGCTACCACTACTGAATTTTTAATTATTTGAGCTTTATCCTTTAACTCTGGATAAGTATTAAATGCTGCATCTGTTAAAAGAATTAATCTATCAAATCCTTCTATTTCAAAAACAGCTACATGAGACATTAAACTTCCTGTTCTAAGTCCAACTTCCTTATTTAATACGCTTCTTAAAAACGTTGCTGTATCTACTAGACCCTTCATAAGCATATCTGCTCTTCCTATCGATACTAATTCAACTGCATGTAATGTTGCTTTCTTAGGTTCTTCTATATTTACTATTTCAAATTTATTTAAATCCATACCTATGTTCTTTGCTATTAAAGATATTTCTTCTTTATTTCCAACCAATATTGCATCAGCTATTCCTTTATCATTTGCTTCTTTAACAGCTTCTAGAACTGGCTCATCTTGTGCCACTGCTACTGCTAATTTTTTTCTCTTAATCCCCTTTAATTTTGATAATAAATCATCAAAATTCTTACTCATAATACACCTCTCATTTCTTATTTTATCCCTTTTATTATAAATTTTAGTATTTTTTATAATATTTAACAATTATATTTTATCAAACTTTATCACAAATTCCTAAATTTTCAGAAAACTTTTAGTTATTTTTTTCACATAAAAAAAACAATGAATCAATATGCTTGATTCATTGTAATTTTTTATTAAATATTTAGTTTGATATATTTTCCTATGATATTTTCCGCAACCTTTATACCATCTACTGCCGCTGAAATAATTCCCCCAGCAAATCCTGCACCTTCTCCACAAGGATAAATACCTTCAATAGAAGTACTTTCAAAGTTTTCATTTCTTAGCATCCTTATAGGTGCTGATGTTCTTGTTTCCACTCCTGTAAGAACTGCATCATCCATGCCATAACCTTTAATTTTTCTATCAAAATTAACTATACCTTCTTTAATTGATTCAACAACGAAATCTGGCAGACATTCTCTCATATCTACAAGTTTATATCCTGGTTTATATCCTGGTGTTACAGAACCTATTTTAGTAGAAACTCTATCCCTCATAAAATCTCCTACAAGTTGTACTGGTGCATTATAATTAGCTCCACCTACCTTATAAGCAAGCTCTTCATATTTTCTTTGAAATTCTACCCCTGCTAAAACATATTCGCTACCAAAATCTTCTGGATGTACTTGAACAACTAATGCTGAATTAGCATTTTCCAAATCTCTAGCATGATAACTCATTCCATTGGTAACAACTCTTCCCTCTTCTGAGGCTGCTGCTACAACTACTCCACCTGGACACATACAGAATGAATATACTCCTCTTTTACTTTCTTTGCATTGATAAGTAAGTTTATAGTCTGCAGCCTTTAATTTAGGATGATTATGGAACTTTCCATATTGACTCTTATTTATTAAATCCTGTGGATGCTCTATTCTTACGCCAATGGCAAAAGCTTTTTGTGTCATTTCAAGGCCTGTTTCATAAAGCATTTCATAAGTATCTCTAGCACTATGTCCTAATGCTAATATCACAGCTTCACAAGGAATTTCTTCACCATTTACTATGATACTCTTAACTTTACCATTTTCCTTATTTATATATTCAAGTTTAGAAGAAAATCTTACTTCTCCACCTAATTTAATTATTTTTTTTCTTATATTCTTAACAACATCTTTTAAAATATCTGTACCAACATGTGGCTTTCCTAGATAAGCAATCTCTGCTGGTGCTCCACCTTTAACAAGCTCTGCTAATACATAATCACATCTTTTATCTTTTATTCTTGTAGTAAGCTTACCATCTGAAAAGGCACCTGCTCCCCCTTCTCCAAACTGTACATTAGATTCTAAATTCAACTTTCCTTCTGTCCAAAATCTATCCACAGTTTCACTTCTTTTATCCACATCTTCTCCACGTTCTATCACCAGTGGTTTATAACCTTTTTCTGCTAACATTAAAGCTGCAAATATACCTGATGGCCCAAACCCCACTACTACAGGCCTATTATTAAGCTTTTCATTTCCTTCCTGAACATCTGGTTCATATTTTGTAGTATCTATTTTTACATCTTTATCATGTAATCTTTCCACAAGCTTTTCTTCATTTTTATGTTCTAATTCTACGGCATATGTAAGTCTTATATTATCTTTATTTCTAGCATCTAAGCTTTCCTTTATTATCTTAAAGTTTTTTATTTCATCAATAGATATCTTCAGCTTTTTACTAACTTTCTTTTTTAATATACGTATATCATCATCTAAGCTAAGTACTATATTATTAACTCTTATAGTCATAAAATCACCTTCTTAATTATTATTTTCTAATGTTAGACTATTTTATCATACCTCACATATTAATTAAACACTACGTTAATTAGTTAAGTCTATCATAGCTTTAGTTAATAAGTAACAAGAATAAAAAGCCCATCGGGGCTTTTTATCATCAATTCATAATTCATTATTAACTATTATTGAGCTAAAGTACTTTCTTCATTGGTAGTTGTTTCATTAAAGACACCTTCGCTATTTTCTTCTTTAGTTACATTTATTATTATGCTTTCAACACTGATTATTTCAACACCTTCAGCATCTCCTGTAATATTAACAGCTGGAGTCTCTGTATATTGTCCTGTATCAGTTATTGAAGATAAATCTATACTAGCTACTATATTTTCTATATTGATAGAATCTAGTTTATTCTTGCTACCTTTAAGTACAATCTTTACCTTGTTTGATGAAGCTGTCATATTAAAATCACTTGCCAAACCACTTGTAGTATATTCTACTTCAAATTCTCTTGTTACTTCATTTTCTTGGCTTTCCTTAACTTCTTCTACTTCAATACTTACAGTAACATATGATATGCTTGCTTTTTCAATACCATCTGGAAAAATTAAATCAACTTTCATATTACTGTTTTTTGTTATTCTAGATAAATCAATAGCTTCTGTGTATATCTCACTGATACTATCTAAAATATATTGAGGTCCTGTTATTTCCACATAATTCTGCGATAGTTCCATGGATGCTATATTAATATTATAACCTGCATTACCTATAGTGCCTACCTTAATAGGTACAGATTTACCTGGGTTAACTTTGATAATTACTTGTACTCTTTCAGTTGAAAGTTTTACCCCTTCTACAGTATATCCACTATCACCTATAGCTACAACTTCATAATTTTTAACTATATCTTCAAAAACATTATCCTCCTGACCTAATACCACAACTCCCTTAACTTGACTTACTAGTGATTTTGGTCCAGATACTGTCACTGTTTCTGGATTTATTTGAGGCTGTGCAACATAATAATTAGCTTTGGCTGCCACATCTATTCTTGACTCCACCTTAAAATCTTTTTCTATAATTTCTTCAATCTTTACTGTCACAACTAAATTAGAGGTATTTTTCACTGTAACGTTTGATGGAGTATCAACTATAGTTATTGGAATTGAGTTATCTCCTAACTTTAAGGCATACTCAGCTAAATCTATCTTAATTGAAAAGTTATCTTTATTCAATTTATACACGTCTTGGCTATATCCTTCAACCTTTAAATCTACATAAATACTTTGATTGGGTACTAAGGCCATCCCTTGCTTTGATAAATCGTTAGCATTTAAAAGCTGTACAGGAACCTTGCTTACTTCTACAGTCCTTATTGGATTTTCAGTATTAGTTACATATAACCATAACCCAATGGATATAAAAAGTGATACAATTTGAACTATTATTTTTTGCTTAGTTTTCCTGTTATCCATCCCTTCACCTTCTTGCCTGCAGTTTTAACTCTCTTATTTTCTCTTTCTTCCATTATTTTTAATAATATAATTTTCAATCTATCTCTATCATAGTTTCTTGTAAGTCTTCCATTAATAGCTAGAGAAATTATTCCTGTTTCTTCTGATACAATTATTACTAAAGCATCAGATATTTCAGATAGTCCTATAGCAGCTCTATGTCTTGTACCAAGCTTCTTATTTATATCTTGATTAGTAAGTGGCAACACACATCCTGATGCTATTATTCTTCCTTTACCAATTATTGTTGCACCATCATGTAATGGGGTATTAATAACAAATATATTTTCTAATAGATTTGCTGATATTTTTGAATCTATCTCTGTACCTGATGCTATTAACTCTCCCAGTCCTGTTCCTTGTTCAATGGCAATTAATGCTCCTGTTTTAGTTTCTGCAAGATTAATCACTGCTTCAACTATTTCATTTACATTTTTGTTCATCTGTTCTTTATCTTCAAAGCCATGCTTATCTTCAAAAGCACTTCTGCCTAAATGCTCCAATGCTCTTCTAATTTCAGGTTGAAAGATAATTACCACTGATAAGACCCCAATAGCTAATGTCTTATTTAATATGTAATATAGCATTGATAAATTAAATAAATAACTTATTGGTATTAATACTATAATTAAGGCAATTCCTTTTAATAATTGCTCTGCCCTGGTTTCCTTTATTAAAAAGTATCCTTTATAAAAAATAAAAGCTACAACTACTATATCTATACATGCACTGATTGAAATATTTCTTAAAGCATTTACAATCATTGAAACCAACTCTTCCATAATTTCACCACCATTACTTTTCTATTTAAATTATACACTATAACTTATATTTTTTAACAATATATATAATATTTTTAAGTTTATCTTAATAAATTTATGTAAAGACAACTTTTCAAAGGATGTGATTTTTAATGAATATTAATAAAGAGTATTTAAAAAATAATTTTAACTTCATAATTTGTCTTATAATATCTATTATTATTACCTCAACTTGCGTTATTCTTTTAAATATTAGCTCTAATATGAAAAGCACAACTACTTATAGTAATCTATCAAATTATGCTCTTATAGCTAATAATCTTAATTCAATTAACTCTTCACTTAATAATTGTACTGCCGACACTTCATTAAATATCGTGGCAGCTTCATCTTTATTAAAAAATGGCCTTGCCGATTTAGATAATTGTAAGACATCTTTGGCTAGTTTATCTTCTAATGACAATAGCCAAGTATCTAGCAATCTACTTAAAGCATTGGATGACACTTATAACTTATACACATACTGTCTTAACTATATTTCTACATATGAAGACTCTTCATTAGATGAACTAGCTGCTAATTTAGATGCCTTAAAAAATAACTGCATTGCTTCTTACTCTAAACTATCTGATGAAGGCATTTCACTTAATTATAGTAGTTCTTTACAAAACTTTTTATACGCATTTATTTCTCATTACTCCAAATTAAACCAAAGCAAGATTGAAAGTGAACTTAAACATTCACAAAATACAGAATTTATTACTAAGCTTTCAGCTATATCTAATAACTTTTTAGGACTTTTAGAAGACCTTAAGCCAGCAGTTGATCGTGTTCGCGAAGAAAATAGAAGCTTCGATGCTATTATTAATGATTTAAATGATAAAGAAAATTCTTTTAATTTTCTAAAGAAAGATTTAAATAGTGTTTCTATTCCAGAAGGCTATTTAAATTATTATAATAATTTAAATGATATTTTTTCTTTATATTCATCTTATTTAAATTCAATGCGTACTGCCATTATATATGAACGCTCCTCTTCTGATTATAAAAAAAATAAGACAGTTATTGATAAAAATTATGATAATGCATATAAAAAATATAATAATGTTTTAGAGAGCATCCAGCAATTTTTAAGCTTGTTAGAAAATTCTTAGTATTATTTTTCTCTTTCTGGTTACACTATATTCTGATTGGGTTGTAACCAAAAGGAGGTTTTTTATGAAATTGGTTAATTTTTTTATTTTTTTTATTTTAACCCTTTCTCTTTCAGCGAATATTAGCTGCAAAGGTTATGAACTAGCAGATAATATTAATTTATTAAATAATTTAAAGTATGATGAAAATGTTGAAAGCTTAAATTGCTCCAGTGAGAGCTGTATAGATTTATCTGATAATGATTATGTAGAAGTTTTTTCAGATAATAATAGTTCAATTTATTTAACAGAAGATGACATATATATTATGTCTCAAGTTGTATATGCTGAAAGTAAAGGCGAACCATTTGAAGGAAAGGTAGCCGTAGCATCTGTAATATTAAATCGTGTCTTAAGTCCACAATTTCCTGATACGGTTCAAGAAGTAATATTCCAACCCTATGCTTTTTCTTGCGTAGTAGATGGAAAGATTACCGTTGAACCATCATCAGAGTGTTTTGCAGCTGTTTATGATGCTATTAAAGGCTATGATCCAACTGGTGATGCGTTATTTTTTTATAACCCAGAAACAGCAACTTGTAGCTGGATGAGAAGTGTAGAAAAATCTGATACTACCTTAATAGGTCAGCATTTATTTTTCTCTTTAGCTTATTAAAAATAAGGAGCTATGTCTTATTAGATATAGCCCCTTATTTTTATATTAAACATTAAACGAATATGCTCTCTATAATAGCTTTTCCATTTTCAACAACAATATTTCCATTAGCTATTACAATATTTATTTCTAAATTTTCATCATCAACAATAACTAAATCCGCATCCTTTCCCATTTCTATAGTACCCTTATTTTCTAATTTTAATATCCTTGATACATTTGAAGTTATTACTTTAATAGCAGTTTCCATTGGAATATTATAATTCTTAACAGCTTCTTTAACTTCTCCATATAAACTTGTTACACTACATATCCCTAAACCTAATAACTTACCTTTATCAAAAACAGGCATACTTCCATTACCATCAGATGAAAATGTTATATTATCAATTTTAACACCTTTATTTAATAAGTATTCTAATGCTTCTGATGCTCTCATTTCCCCTGGTTCTAAATGCTTAGGGTCTGAACTTGTTGTTAAATCTATATATCCACCTTTTTTAGCATATCTTAAACCTTCATCTAACAAATCTTTATTTCTATTAAGGTGAGTTGGTAATATTTGCGTACTTGGTATTTCTGTTTCTTCTATCATTTTAACAATATATTCTAGACCCATTTTGCCATCACCTAAATGCACATTAATTACGCCTGCTTTTCCTGATAATAATCCAGCTACTCTTGTTTCTGCCACAACTCTAAGAAATTCATCATAAGTAGGCTGAGTACTTCTATGATCCGATAATGCTACTTCTCCTACACCTATTATTTTTTCAATTAGCATTACATCTTTCTTTATACTATCTGTTACTGTCTTTATTGGTATATCATATGAACCTGTATAACAATATACTGTTATACCATCTTCCTCCAATGCATTTGCTTTTGCTAAAAGTGTTTCCATATTTCTACATACAGAATCAGTACCTAAACATCCTACTGCTGAAGTTATTCCAGCTTCTATAAGTTCTTTTATATCTATTTCTTTAGTACGAGTTCTAAATCCGCCTTCACCACCTCCACCAATAATATGAACATGTGAATCTATAAATCCTGGTAAACATATCTTTCCAACACCATTTATTCTTTTAATTTCTATAAAATCTTCTGGTATTTTTAATTTATCGTATATCCCTTCTATCTTGTTTCCAACTAAGACTATTGTCTTAATACCCAAATATTTTGGGTTATAGACTTTAATATCTTCAATTACAGTAATTATTGTTATTCTCCTCCTTTATTTATATATTATTTGAGATATTTTGCTATTGTTATATATGGAATTACTAAATTTATTTTTTATATAATTTGCATATTCTTTACTTTTATTTAAATCTATGTTTTCATACGCTAAAGCTAATTTATAATATATCTCCTCTATATATGTTTCATCATATTTATCAATATATTCTTCATAATATTGTATAGCTTCATTAATTTGATTTTTTTCATAATAACATGATGCTAATAAAAATAATACGTGTTTACGATAATAAGTATCTACATCACTATTATATGCACTTTGTAACTTTTCTATTGATTCATCATATTTTTTTTCATCAAATAACCCTATTGATTCTTCATATGCTTTTTTAATTTCTTCTTCCGAATTAAGTTTATTAACTTGAGTATTTTTTTCTTCATTATTAACTTCTTCATTATTAACTTCTTCATTTATGATTTCTTTATTTATAATTTCTTCATTTGCTACTATATTTTCAGTATTATTTGATAAACCTTCATCTTTTTTATTAATATTTAAAAATATAAATATAGCTATTACACCTAATAGTATCAATAATATTATTAAAGCTTTTTTCTTTATTGAATTTTTAAATTCATCTACTGGATCTTGTAAATATCCATTAATTTGATTTCTTATTTCAAGAGCTGTCCTTCCCTCTTTATTTATAATTAGTGAGGCTTCATTAAACTCCATTGCTTTTAAATAATTGCCTTTTCTTAAATAACATATGGATAAAGCATTATTAACATTTATGCTATTAAAATCACTCACCCTACACTTCTCTAATTTTTCTATGGCATTATCAATCTTCAACTCTTTGATATCATGTTCTGCTAAAGAGTATAATTTAATATTTTCTTCATCTTTTTTTGCATCTCTAATATAAATTTTTGATATTTCATCATTATTATAATCTTTATTTATTTTCCATACAGCAATTGCTCCCTTTAAATCTCCTTTTATATATACTAGCATTCCCTTTAAATTTAATAGTCTCACATCTTTTAAATTTAAAGATATACCCTTTTCACATTCTTCTAAAGCCTTTTCAATATAACCTTTATTATAATTATCCATAGACTTTTCATATATTTTGTTAAGTTTATTTCCCATTCATTGTCTCCATTATTTAAAATTTACTATTATAATATCGTTATTATACATAAAATACTAAACCAAGTATTGCAGCAATTACAATTACTAATATAGGATGCACTTTTTTTGACCACAATACTACTGCAATTATCACAGTAATAAAAATACTTTTCCAATCTTTATATGCATCTATAGCTAAATCCCAAAAAGCATATATTATCAATGCTATAAGTGCTGGTTTCATACCTAATAATGCAGCTTGAACCATTTTAAATTCTTTGAATTTATCTAATATCCTATTTATTATTACTACTAAAATAAATGAAGTAGTTATTACTCCTAATGTAGCAACTATACTGCCTATTACTCCACTTATTTTATATCCAACAAAAGTTGCAGAATTTATTGCCACAGGTCCTGGTGTCATTTGTGAAATGCCAATTATATCAGTAAATTCTGTACTACTTATCCAATTATTTTTTTCTACTATTTCCTTTTGAATAAAAGGAAGCATTGCATATCCACCGCCAAAGCTAAAAGTACCTATCTTTAAAAAGGCTAAATATAATTTTACTAATAGTTTCATCTCCTATACCTTCCCTCTTAAAAATATCGCTCCATAAACTCCAGATACTATTATTACTACCACAGGGTTAATATGAAAAAATATCAATGCAATTAATGAAATAAGTATAGTTATAAGGCTTCTTAAATTTTTAGGTATTCCTTTAGCTAAACTTATAGCTCCTACTAATACAAGCATTGGCACTGCTGCTGTTATGCCCATAAAAGCAGCATTAACATAGTAATTATTTCTAAATTGCATAAAAAAAGCAGCTATTAATATAATTATTATAAAAGATGGTAATATTACTGCAATTAATGCTGATATAGCACCTAAAATTCCAGCTATCCTATATCCTAAAAAAATAGATGCATTAATTGCCATTGCCCCTGGAAGACTTTGTGCTACCACTAATACATCCATAAATTCATCTTTATTAAGCCATTTCTTATTATTAACCACCTCTTGTTCAATTAATGGAATCATTGCATATCCTCCACCAAAAGTAAATGCTCCTATTTTAAATATAGATAGAAAAATTTCAAAAATAATTTTCATAAAATCACCACCCATGTTTATTATACCTTAATACTACTGCTCAAATACTTATTAAATAAAATAAACTGTTTCTTATCAATTAGATAAAAACAGTCCATTTAATAATATTATTTAATTTTGCCTTCTATAATTAAATCTGAAAGACTTCTTTTAGGAACATGATTTGCATCATTTTTATCATGCCAGTATTTTACGTCTCCATCTTCTCATTATTTTTCTTTTCTTCTATTATAACTCGTTGGACAGCTTACTATCTCCTTATTCCATTAACTTTTTCATATAAATACCACTGCCATTAACCTTTGAATACTTTTCAGATAAAAAATAAGAGGTAAAGTACTTAATACCTTTACCTCTTATTTTTTATATTATTCTTGTTCTAAGATTATCTTCTTAGCATTTAAGATTGAAGTAGCACTCATTGAGAACTCATCTAGTCCATATTCAACAAGTGTTGGGATAGCAGCTTCATCTCCTGCCATTTCTCCACACATTCCAACCCATTTACCGTGCTTATGAGCTCCATCAATAGTCATCTTTATTAATCTTAATACAGCTGGGTGCATTGGATTGTAAAGATATGAAACTTTTTCACTCATTCTATCAGCAGCTAATGTATATTGAATTAAGTCGTTTGTTCCTATTGAGAAGAAGTCAACATGCTTAGCTAATTCATCAGCCATTACTGCAGCTGCAGGTATTTCAACCATTATACCCCATTGAATTGAATCTGAAGTAGCTACTCCTTCAGCATGTAATTCTGCTCTACACTCTTCTACGAATTCTTTAGCAGCTTGGAATTCTTCTAATCCTGAAATCATTGGGAACATAACTGCTAATTTACCATATACTGAAGCTCTAAGTAAAGCTCTTATTTGAACTTTAAATATGTCTTTTCTATCTAAACATAATCTTATAGCTCTATATCCTAAGAATGGGTTCATTTCTTCTGGTAATGGTAAGTAAGGTAATACCTTATCTCCACCGATATCTAATGTTCTTATAACAACTTGTTTTCCGTTAGCTTTTTCTAATACAGTCTTATATGCTGCGAATTGTTCTTCTTCAGTTGGAGCTGAATCTCTATCCATATATAAGAATTCTGTTCTGAATAAACCTACACCATCTCCACCATTAGCTAAAACTTGGTCTATATCTTCTGGCTTTCCTATGTTTCCACAAACCTCTACTCTTTTACCTGATTTAGTAACTGTTTTAACTTCGATAAGTTTCTTTAATTCTTCTTGTTCTGCTTTGAAAGCTTCTTGCTTAGCTCTATATTCTGCTACTACTTCTTCTGAAGGATTGATTATAGCAATACCTTCAATACCATCAACTATAACTAAGTCTCCATTTTTAACTGAAGTAGTTATATCTCCTAAACCAACTACTGCTGGTATTTCTAATGTTCTAGCCATGATAGCTGAGTGAGAAGTTCTTCCCCCAATGTTAGTTAAGAAACCAACAACTAATGATCTATCTAATTGAGCTGTATCTGATGGAGTTAAATCATGAGCAACTACAACTGTATTCTTTTCAGTTATAGCAAAATCACTTCCACCTTTTCCTGCTAAGTTAGAGATTATTCTCTTAGAAACGTCTTTAACATCAGCAGCTCTTTCTCTCATATATGCATCTTCCATTGATTCAAATATCATAACGAAAGTATCTGTTACCATTTGAACTGCTTTCATTGGATTTATACTTTCATTTTCTATAGTGTTTTCCATTTCTCCAGCAAATCCTGGATCATCTAATAATTCTAAGTGTGCTACGAAAACCTGAGCTTCGTGCTCACCTATTTCTTCTAAAGTTTTAGCTTTAATAGCTTCTAATTGAATTCTTGAATCTTCTAAAGCTTTGCTTAATTCTGCCTTAGCAGCAGCAACATCTGTTACTTTTTCATCTGTTATAACTATTTCTTCATGTTGTTGAATAAATACTTTACCTATTGCATATCCTTTTGAAGCAGCAATACCATTTTTCATTGCAATTTCCTCCCTGCATCATAACAATGTAATTGTTTAACATTGTAATTCCATAGTTAATTAAAATATTATGATTGTTTTTTAATTATAACATATATTCTTTAAATATTATCAAAATTTCTTTAATTTTTAATATTTTCTCAAAATACTTTATATTTTTTTAACAACTATCATATTTTATAACATTTTTTTGATAATATTTTCAAATTTATACTGTAAATGTTAATTTTATAAATCATCAATTAATACACTAGCTTTTGCATATGCTGTTGATTTTGCTTCAAAAAAGTCAGTTTTTACTGAATTTGCATCTGCTAAAGTATCTACCCATTTAGCTGGATTTTCATCATAACCTTCAAAAATTACTTCAAATCCAATTTCTTTTAATCTTCTATTACCTAAATATTTTATATAACTTTCAATTAAATTACTATTTATTCCTTGAATTTTATCACCAATTACATATTTACCCCAATTAATTTCATTTTCAACACCTATTTTCATCATGCATCTTAATTCTTCTCTTAATTCTTCTGTAAATACTTCTGGCTCTTCATTTATAAGCTCTCTAATTATGCTTCTAAATAACCAAAGGTGAGTGTTTTCATCTCTATTTATATATCTTATTTCCTGAGCTGAACCTGGCATCTTTCCATTTCTCTCTAAATTATAGAAGAACATAAATCCAGAATAGAAATATATACCTTCTAAAATGTAATTAGCCATTACTGTCTTTACTAAGTTTTCTATAGTAGGCTCTTCTAAAAAGTTATTATATTGAGCCCCTATAAATTTATTTCTTTCCAGCAATATTTCATCATCTTTCCATTGATATAATATCTCATTTCTCTTTTCTGGAGAACATATAGTGTCCAGCATATAGCTATAGCTTTGAGAGTGTACAGCTTCTTGGAAAGCTTGGATTGTAAGACATAAGTTAATTTCACTGGCTGTAATATAATTATTTATATTTCCTAAATTAGCTGTCTGTATTGAATCTAAAAATATTAAAAATGATAGTATTTTATCGTATGCAACTTTCTCTGCTTCTTTTAAATTGTTATAATCTTTTAAATCTTGTGATAAATTAATTTCTTCTGGTATCCAGAAATTATTCATTGCCTGTCTATACCACTCTGAAACCCATCCATATTTCATATTATTAAAATCATTTAAATTAGTGGTATTACCATTAATCATTCTTTTTTTACTGACTTCCACATCTCCATTTTCATTAAATAAAGATCTCTTTTTTACATCCATATTAGTTACTCCCAAATGTTTTTATATTTTTTATTATGCTGAACAGCTCTCACACTCTTCTACTGTTAGTGATTTTGACCTTACATAGTATATTGATTTTACTCCACACTTACATGCATCTATGTATAGGTTCATTATTTGTCTCATTGTAAAATCTGTCGTTATATATAAGTTAAAAGATTGTCCTTGGTCTATATGTCTTTGACGTACACCATTAACTTTAACACTAAAGCTTTGATCTACATTATATGCTGAATTATAGAACCAGAAATTTTCCCAGCTTAAATTAGGTGCTGTCTTTGGCACTATGCTTCCTTTTTTCTCTTCTAACCAAAATCTTGCCATAACTGGATCTATACCTTCTGATGTACCTGCTATAGTAGCTGTTGAACCATTTGGTGCTACTGCTAATAAATATCCATTTCTTAACCCTGTTTTATTTACTTCTTGCTTTAATTCATTCCATCTATCACTAGAATAGCCTCTTAATTTGAAATAATCTCCATTTTGCCAATCAGATCCTTCAAAGCATTCATATGAACCTTTTTCTTTAGCTATCTTCATACTTGCTTTTACTGCATAATAATTAATATTTTCATATACTTTATCAGCAAATTCTAAATGTTTTTCTTCTGCCCAATGAATTTTATTATTAGCAATCATATGATGATATCCACTGGTTCCAAGACCTATTGCTCTATATTTTTTATTAGTTATTTCAGCAAATGGAATTGCATAATAATTTAAGTCAATTACATTATCCATGGCTCTTATTTGTGTTTCAACAACATATTCAATTTCCTTTTCATCATTTACATCAACATTACCTAATACTATTGATGAAAGATTACATACAACAAAATCTCCTGCTTTTGTTTTTTCAATTACTATTTTATCGCCGTTCTTATCAAAAATTTCTTTTTGTTGTATTTCCATTGCACTCATATTTTGCATTATTTCTGTACAAAGATTAGAAGAATATATTATCCCTTTATGCTTATTTGGGTTCATCTTATTGACAGTGTCTCTATAAAATGCAAATGGTGTTCCTGTTTCTGCTGCACTTTTTATAATAAGCCTTACTATATCTTTTACACTCATAACACGCTTAGATATTCTATCATCATGAACACATTCATAGTACTTTTCTTCCCATTCTGCACCATAATAATCTTCTAGTGAATATCCCTTAGCAACTTTAATCTCATGAGGACACATCATATACCAATTTGCATCAATATCTTGTTCTGCTAAACGCCAAAATAAATCTGGATAACATAACCCAGGGAAAACATCATGTGCTTTCTTTCTATCATCTCCATTATTCGTTCTTATTTGAAGAAACTCAGGAATATCTTTATGCCATGCATCAAGCCATACTGCTACAGATCCATTTCTAACTCCCAGCTGGTCAACTGCTATTGCTGTATCATTAAATAATTTAACCCATGGAATTACTCCTCCAGCAGCTCCTTTAAAACCTCTTATACTTGACTCTAAAGCTCTAACCTTACCTATGTATATCCCCATACCTCCGCCAAATTTAGAAACATTAGCAAAGTTATCTAAAGATTTATATATTCCATTTAAACTATCATCAACAGTATCAATGAAACATGAGCTTAACTGATAAAATGGCTTTCTAGCATTTGACATAGTCGGTGTTGCCATTGTAGCTTTTAATGAACTTAAAACATCATAAAATCTCTTAGCCCATTCTATTTTCTTACCTTTTACTTCTGGAATTGCTAAGTGCATAGCTATTCCCATAAACATTTGCTGTGGTAATTCTAATGTCTTTTTATTATAATCATGTATTAAATATCTTTTAGTTAATAAATCAATACCACTATATGTAAATAAATAATCTCTTTCTGGCTTTATATATTTTTCTAATTCCTCTACCTCTTCTTGTGAATAATTTTCTAAAATATATTTTCCATATAAATTTCTTGTTGTCATTTCTTTAATAAAATCATAAAAATTGCTATATGGTTCTTGCTTTTTTAACCCTCTGTTATTATTTACTTCTTTATACAATTTATAAATATATATTTTTGAAGCTGCATATTGCCATTTTGGTTCACTTTCTGTTGTTAACTCTAAGGCACTTTGCATAATAGATGATAATATTTCTTCCTCAGTCATACCTGGTCTTATTATGTTATTACAACTCTCAACTAACTTTGCTTCATTATATACGCCATCTTTATCCTTTATATCTTCTATAGCAAATTTACACATTTTATTCATTTAGCCATTTCCTCTCTTCTACTATATATAGTATATTATATGTCTATATTTTCATTATTCCACACAACATATTGTCTTATTATAAACTCACATTTTTAATTTGTAAAAATAGTTTTTCTGTTGTTTTTCTATAAATTTTTTTAACATTTCTTTTATCCTCTTCTATTCTCTTTTAATCAATGATTTTTATTTATTAAGAATTAATATCTCTTATAAAAAAAATTTTTTTTATTTCTATTGCATTTTTACTACTATATACTTTATTATGTTATATGAAATTTATATAAATAATTAATGAGGAAAAATTTATGAAGATATTTTACAAAAACAAAATGCTTATTTTAGATATTGTACTTATAATTTTAGGAACATTTATTTCTGCACTAGGAATAAATCTATTTATTTCTAATGCTAAACTTCTTAGTGGTGGTGCCACTGGTATCGCTCTTATTTTTCAATATGCTTTGAATATTCCTTCTGGGCTTATTGTCTTCTTAATAAATATTCCATTATTCTTTGTAAGTTATAAATTTTTAACCAAACGTTTCACAATTTATACTGCCATAGGAATGCTGTCATTCTCTACAGCTCTTATATTAACTAAACCATTATCATCATTTGTAAATGTTGATGATATATTGCTTTATTGTATTTATGGTGGTGTAATAAATGGTATTGGTAGTGGACTAGTCTTTTCAAGAAATGGTTCCACTGGAGGTACTGATATTATTACCATGGTAATTCGAAAAAAATATCCTAGTTTTGAAATAGGTGCAGTAAATTTCTATTTCAACTTAATAATTGTTGCTATTGGTGCATTAATTTTTGGCTTACCTCAAGCACTTTATACATTGATATCAATGTATATTCAAGGATTTACTATTGATAAAGTAATTAATGGTTTTACTAGCAAAAAACTCTTCTTAGTATTAACTGATCGTGAAAAAGATATTATTGATTTTGTATTAAAAGATATGCATAGGGGAATAACTTCCTTAATGGCTGAAGGTGAGTTTACTGGACATAAAAGAAAGCTTCTTTATGTAGCTGTAACCACTTCTCAAATGATTAGTTTAAGAAGAAAAATTTTAAATATAGATCCAAATGCCTTTATTACAATAGTTGATGTTTCAGAAGTAAAAGGTAATGGATTCCAATCAATATAGCAAAAAAACACAGCTTAACTGCTGTGTTTTTTTACTTGCTCATTTAAATATTTTTCTTTTCCTATTTCATAAAGATTATTTCCTTCACTATCTATAATTACTGTTAAAGGCATGTCTTTCACTTCAAGTTTTCTTATAGCTTCAGCTCCAAGGTCTTTATAAGCCACAATCTCTGAAGATATTATACACTTGCTAATAAGTGCTCCTGCACCACCTATAGCTCCAAAGTAAATAGATTTATTTTTCTTAATTCCTTCAATGACTTCTTCACTTCTTGCTCCCTTACCAATCATTCCTTTTAATCCTAAATCCAAAAGTATAGGTGCATATTTATCCATTCTATAACTAGTAGTTGGACCTGCTGAACCAATTATTTCTCCAGGTTTCTCTGGTGTAGGTCCTACGTAATATATCACTGAATCCTTAAGTTCTATGGGTAGCTTTTCTTTTTCCTCGATGAGCTTAACTAACCTTTCATGAGCTGCATCTCTTGCTGTGTAAATTATTCCACTTAATAATACATTATCTCCAGCTTTCAGATTTGCTGCTTGTTCTTCTGTTAAAGGAAGATATATTTTCTTTTCCATAAACTTTCCCCTATAAAATCCTTTCCTTATGCCTAGTAGCATGACAATTTATATTCACTGCCACTGGAAGTCCTGCAATATGAGTAGGATATGTTTCTATATTTAAAGCTAATGCCGTAGTCTTTCCACCAAATCCTTGAGGCCCAATACCTATTTTATTTACCTCTTCTAATAACTCTTTTTCTAAATTGCCATAAAACTCATCAACATTTTTTTCATTAACATATCTTAATAAAGCCTTTTTAGCAAGATATGCTACTTTATCAAAGTTGCCACCTATACCAATGCCTATTACTATAGGTGGACATGGATTGGGCCCAGCAATTCTTACTGTTTCAAGTACAAAGTTCTTTACACCCTCTAATCCATCAGATGGCTTCAACATGATAATTCTGCTCATATTTTCTGAACCAAAACCTTTAGGTGATACCATTATTTTTACTTTATCTCCTGGTACAATATTGTAGTAAATCAGTGCCGGAGTATTATCATTGGTATTTACCCTATGTAATGGATCCTTAACCACTGATTTTCTTAAAAATCCTTCTTCATATCCCTGTCTTACTCCTTCATTAATTGCTTCTTCCAAATTTCCTCCTATTATATGAACATCTTGTCCAATATCAATAAATACACAAGCCATTCCTGTGTCTTGACATATTGGTATTTTTTCTCTAGCAGCTATATGACTATTTTCTATTATCTTGTTTAAGATATTATTTGCTATTGGCCATTTTTCATTTTTTTCTGCCTTTTCTATTGCTTCCTTTATATCATCAGGCAAATAATAATTAGCTTCTATGGATAATTCCTTAACTGTCTTTGTTATCTCCTTTATATTTATAATTCTCATAAAACTCCCCCTTATATTTAAATTTTATTATATATATTCAATGAACAAGCTACTATTTTTTATTAGAAATTTATAATTGATAATGGATAATTGAGATTGAAAGTCCTTATGAACTTTCCCCAATTATCAATTATCAATTATTAACCTTACTGATTTTAGCTTGCTTCACTCTTTTCATTTGTAGAACTGTCATTACTAAAGTATTCATCAATTCCTTTAACAATTCCATCTACTAACAATTGCTGATGTTCATCAGTTTTCAATCTACTTTCTTCATCACTATTAGATAAAAAACCACATTCTACTAATATAGATGCTCCTTCATATTTATCTCTTAAAATTAGATATGCTTCTCCTGCTGGTTTAGCTACTCTTTTATTACCATCATTCACTACTACTTTTATAGAATCTTGTACAATATTGGCTAGCTTTTCACTATCAGTATTAGATGCATACCATACTTGTGCACCAAAGCATTTTGCTTGAGGAAACATATTTTCATGGATAGAAATAAAAATATCACAATTAGTTTCAACTTTTAAAGATGCCCTCTTTTTTAAATCTTCTCTTTTCTTTTCCTTAATGCTTTTCCCCTTTTCATATAAGCCCCTATCACACTCTCTAGTCATAAATACTTTGTAGCCTTTATCTTCTAAACTTTCTCTAAGCTTTAAGGCTATGTCCAAATTAATATCTTTTTCCACAGTACCATTTTTAGATATTGCTCCCCCATCAATTCCTCCATGCCCTGGATCTATCAAGATTATCTTTTCATTTAATTCTTCTGCCTTTATTGGTATAGTACTTGAAAGAATTAAAAATACACCTATAAAAGCCAATATAAATTTTTTCATACTTATCCTCCATACCTTTTATTTCTCATTTTTATTATGTTTAAAACCACTTTTATTATTCCAACTAAAAAAAGACCAGAGGTATTTTTCCTCTAGTCTTTATAATTAATTATTTTCAATAACACTTTCAGCTATATTTGTTGAATGATCTCCAATTCTCTCTAAATTACTTAATATATCTAAGAATATAGCCCCTGTATATGCATTACATCTTCCATCATATAATCTTCTTATATGACGTTCTCTAAAGCTTTTTTGTTTTTTATCAATTTTAGCTTCAACATCAACTATGCTTTTTGCTTTATTAACATTTCTATTTTCATAACTTTCAATTGCTATATCTAAAGCTTCCAAAGTTGACGAATAAATACTATCTAGCTCTTCCATTGCATCCTTAGAATACTCTAATGATTTATTTATTTTTTGTAATGTTAAATCAGCTAAGTTTTCAGCATGATCCCCTATTCTTTCAATATCATTTACTATGTGGAATGTAGCCGCTACTATATTTTTTTCTTTATCTGATAATTCACATTTAGAAAGCTTAACTAAATATGTAGTTATTGATTCTTCTAATATATTTATAATTTTTTCATTTTCATAAACTTTTTGAACTAATGCTTCATCATTCTTCTTAAATGCATCCATTGATAAAACTAAACCTTTTTTAGCTTTTGTGGCCATTCTAATAGTTTCTTTTATTACTTGTCCAGCTGCAATTACTGGTGTTTCTAATAATCTATCATCAATATACTTAGGTCCTTGTTTTTCATCTTCATCTTCACCTGGTATAATCCAAGTAACTACCTTAATCAATAAAGGTATTAGCGGAACCATAATTATTGTATTTGTAATATTAAATATTGTATGTGCATTAGCTATTTGTTTACTTACTACTGGTGACATATATGAAACTATGTCAGCTAATAATCCTGTAGCTAATAACGGTAAAAATATCACTGTACCTGTTACATTAAATATTAAATGCATCATAGCTGCTCTATGAGCAGTTTTATTTGTTCCAACTGTTGATAACATAGCTGTTATACATGTACCTATATTACATCCAAGTACTATTGGTAATGCTCCTGCTATTGAAATCGCTCCTGCATTGGCTAAAGCAACTAATATACCAGTTGTTGCTGATGAACTTTGTAATACGGCAGTAATTAATGCTCCGGCAATAACTCCTAAGTACCATTTATCTGAAATAGTTAATAATACCTTTTGGAACATTGCTGATTCTCTTAAAGGTTCCATAGATTCACTCATCATTCCCATACCGATGAATAAAATACCAAATCCTAAAATAATATTCCCAATTTCCTTTTTCTTTTTCATCTTTGCAAACATTACAATCATTGCACCACCAAAAACAAATAAAGGTGCTATATCTGTAAGTTTAAACGCTACTAATTGTGCTGTAATGGTTGTCCCTATATTGGCCCCCATAATTATTCCAGCTGCTTGTGCTAAATTCATTAAACCAGCATTAACGAAACCTACTACCATAACTGTTGTTGCACTACTACTTTGAATTACTGCTGTAACTATGGCACCAACAACTACAGCAATTATAGGATTTTTAGTAACTTTTTCTAGTATATTTTTTAACCCTTCTCCTGCTGCGTTTTCAAGACCATCTCCCATGATTTTCATACCATATATGAATAACCCAAGACCGCCTAATAAACTAATTATAACCATTATTGTATCCAAGTTAGACTCTCCTCTACTTTTTATTTCTATAATAAACGATTATTTTCTCAAGGCTAGTTTACTATATTTTTTAATATTTGTTAAGGAATTTGCTCTGTTTTTAACATGAATTTAATATTTCATATTTTGGGTAATAATATTTTAATTTTCTTTATATATTATTAAATACTAAAAAAAGAGAGGCTGAACCTCTCTTTTTTTTGCAAAAAGAATATACTATCTCTTAGAGAATTGTGGAGCTCTTCTTGCTTTCTTAAGACCGTATTTCTTTCTTTCTTTCATTCTTGGATCTCTTGTTACAAATCCAGCTTTCTTTAATTCTGATTTAAGACTTTCATCTGACTTAATTAAAGCTCTTGTGATTCCGTGTCTTATTGCTCCTGCTTGACCAGTGAATCCACCACCGTGTACATTTACTAAAACGTCAAATCTGTCTTTAGTTCCTGTTAATACTAATGGTTGGTTAACGATCATTCTTAAAGTTTCTAAACCAAAGAAGTTTTCTATTTCTCTGTTGTTTATAACTACTTTACCAGTTCCTGGTACTAGTCTTACTCTAGCAACTGATTTCTTTCTTCTACCAGTTCCCATATATTGAACTTTTGCCATAATTTATTCCTCCTCCCGATTGTATATTAGTACTTTAATTCAAGTACTTCTGGTTTTTGAGCTTCATGATTGTGCTCAGCACCTCTATATACTACTAAGTTTTTAAGTTGCTTTCTTCCTAAAACTCCTGATGGAAGCATTCTTCTAACAGCTTCTTCGAAAGCTAGTTCTGGCTTCTTAGCTAATACTTCTCTGTAAGGAACTTCTTTAAGTCCTCCAACGTATCCGCTGTATTTTCTCATGAATTTTTGATCTAACTTCTTACCAGTTAAAACAACTTTTTCTGCATTGATAACTATTACGTGATCTCCGCAATCAACATTTGGTGTAAATGTTGGTTTATGTTTTCCTCTTAATATTGAAGCAACTTGGCTAGCAACTCTTCCTAGTGGCTTACCAGCAGCGTCAACAACAAACCATTTCTTTTCAACTTCTTGTGCCTTAGCAATGTATGATTTCATGTTTTTCCCTCCCTGAACTTACATTATATCGCTTTGCTCTTTCGAGCTTTGCATTTATGTTAAGACCCAGGTCTAATTGGATCTTACGTACATAAATAATCTAACAAACAAAATAAATTATAATACACGCTTACGGGCGTGTCAACATTTTTTTTTATTTTTAATAATAAACTTCAGTTAGCTTTAATCCTTTCGCAGGAACACAATCTCCAGCGGCTTTTCGATCTCTTCCTAATATAATTTTTTCAATATCCTCTGGTGTAATTTTTCCTCTTCCAACGTTAATTAAAGTGCCTACTATTATTCTAACCATATTATATAAAAAACCATCACCAGAAACAGAAATCTTAATAAAATCTCCATCAATTTTAATATTTACATCATATATGGTTCTTACAGTTGTCTTAACAGAACTTCCTTCACTTCTAAAAGCTTTAAAATCATGAGTTCCCTTAAAGAAGTGACAAGCATTCTTCATTACTTCAATATTTAAAGAATATTTATAATGATATGAATATAACCTATTTAATGCTGTTGGCACTAAATTATTATATATGGTATATTCATATGTCTTTCCCTTCGCCAAATATCTTGGATGAAAATCTTCAGAAACTTCTTCAGAGCTAAGAATCACTATATCATCTGGCAATCTATAATTAATTGCTTCTCTAAACTTATGGGGTGGTACTGTACTCTCTGTCTTAAATGTTGCCACAAATCCTCTGGCATGTACTCCAGAATCAGTTCTGGAGCATCCAAGTATCTCATTTTCTTCCTTAGTAAGATTCCTTACCGCCTCTTCAAGAGTTCCTTGTATAGTGACCTTATCATTTTGCTTCTGCCATCCATAATAATTAGTACCATCATACTCTATTATCAGTTTTATATTTTTCACTAAACTATCACCTTTTTTATTTTAATATTAAAAATTTATAATAAAATTCTTGTTGCTATAATACTAGCAAATACTATGGAAAATAATGCAAAAGCAATTACATCCTTAGAAGTGAATTTTAATACCTTCATTCTGGTTCTACCAACTCCACCTCTATAACATCTTGCTTCCATAGCCATAGCTAGCTCATCAGCTCTTTTAAAGGAACTAATAAATAAAGGAATCAATAATGGTATTAAGTTTTTAGCCTTCTGTAGAATGTTTCCTGTTTCAAAATCAGCTCCTCTAGCTTTTTGAGCTTTCATTATCTTATCAGTTTCATCCATCAATGTTGGTATAAATCTTAAGGCAATGGTCATCATCATTGCTAATTCATGGGCTATTTCTTTTCCTATAGGTCTTAGAAGCCTTTCTATCCCATCTGTAAGTTCTATTGGCGATGTAGTTAATGTTAATATAGACGTACCCATTATTAACAAAATTAATCTTATTGCCATAAATACAGCAGTTCTAAGTCCTAGCTCATATATTTTAATAAAACCAAAACTGAATAAAAGCTCTCCTCCCTTTACCATAAATAAGTTTAAGGCACCTGTTAAGGCAATTAATAGGAATACTGGTTTAAGACCTTTATATACAAATCTAAATGGTATCCTTGCTGTGCAGATAACTAATACTAAAAAAGCAACTACAAAAGAATATGCTGCAAATTTATCTACCACAAAAAGCGATATAATAAACAAAATAGATATTAATATCTTGGTTCTTGGGTCAAGCTTATGCACAAAAGATTCGCCAGGTATATATTGGCCTATGGTAATATCTTTTATCATACTAACTCTCTCTTTCCATTACTTATTTTTTAATAATATATTTAATAATTCACTTTTAGCTTTTTCCACAGTAAAAATATCTTCTGATACATTAAAGCCTTTTCTCTTTAACTCTCTCATTAAATACGTTACTTGAGGCACTGCTAAACCTATTCTTTCTAAAGTATCTATTTCCCTAAATACCTCTTTTGGTTTTCCTTGAAGCTCTATATGTCCATCATTCATTACAATGATCTTCTCTGCTAACTTTCCTACATCCTCCATACTATGGCTCACAAGAATTATTGTCATATTATATTTTTCATGCAGAAATTTTATCTGCTCTAATATATCATCTCTCCCTGCTGGATCCAAACCTGCTGTAGGTTCATCTAATATCAGCACATTGGGTTCCATAGCAATTACTCCTGCAATGGCTACTCTTCTCTTCTGCCCTCCACTAAGTTCAAACGGAGAAATATCTTTATACTCATCATAATCCAAACCTACCATTTCCATAGATTTTTTAACTCTTCTTAATATTTCATCTTCATTTAACCCTAAATTGGTTGGTCCATAAGCAATATCTTTAGCAATAGTTTCTTCGAAAAGCTGATATTCTGGATATTGAAATACTAACCCAACTTTTTTTCTAATATCAACTAGCTTAGTATCTTTATCAGTTATATCAGTTCTATCAACATAAATCTTTCCACTGGCTGGCTTTAAAAGCCCATTTAAATGTTGTATTAAGGTAGATTTTCCTGAACCAGTATGTCCGATTACTGCTAAAAACTCTCCATCTTCTATTTCTAAACTTACATTATCTAAAGCCTTTTTTTCAAAAGGTGTCTTTGGCATATAAACATATGTTAAATTTTCTATTTTAATTGACATATTGCATTCACCATCTCATTCACATCTAATATTCTAGTATCTATATTAATTCCTACTTTTTGCAACTCATAGCTTAATTCTGTTACTTGAGGAACATCTAGCCCTATATTTTTCATCTTTTCTACATTAGAGAAAACATCTCGTGGCTTTCCATCTAAAATCAACTTTCCTTTATCCATCACAACTATTCTATCAGCCTTAGCTGCTTCATCCATATAATGAGTTATAAGTATTACTGTAATTCCATAATTTCTATTTAAATCAATAATAGTATCAAGTACTTCTTTTCTACCTGATGGATCAAGCATTGCTGTTGGCTCATCAAATATTATACATTTAGGTTGCATAGCTAAGATGCCTGCTATGGCTATTCTCTGCTTTTGTCCACCAGAAAGCAAATGTGGTGCATGCTTTTTATACTCTGACATTCCAACCCTCTCTAAAGCCTCATCAACTCTTTTTCTTATTTCTTCTGGTGGTACACCTAAGTTTTCTGGTCCAAAAGCAACATCTTCTTCTACTATAGTTGCTACTAATTGATTATCTGGATTTTGAAAAACCATTCCAGCTGTTTCCCTTATATTCCATAAGTTATTCATATCAGAAGTATCCATTTTATTTACTAACATTTTTCCATCGGTAGGAATCAACAATGCATTCATATGTTTTGCCATAGTAGATTTTCCCGAACCATTATGTCCTAATATAGCAATAAATTCACCCTCTGTTATTTGAAGATTTACATCATTTATGGCAATCTTTTCTTCCTGGTTTTCACTAGCTGTATATTTAAAAACTAAATTTCTACATTCAATCATTGTATTCAAGCATTTTCCTCCCTTTTAATCATTAAATATCATATAAAAACCTATAGTGCTTTTATTTTCTTTATAAGCTAACTTATTAAATTTAAGTATACATTATTTTCTATAATATTATAAGCTTTTACATAATATTTATAAAAAAAAAGAGGGATTAAGCTTAACACTTAATCCCCCCTAAAAGAAATTATACTAATTCAAGTATAACAACTTCTGCTCCGTCCCCTCTTCTAGGGCCTTTTTTAATTATTCTAGTGTATCCACCATTTCTTTCAGCATACTTTGGTGCGATTTCTTCGAATAATGTCTTAACAACTTCTTCTTCTAAAACATAAGATAAAACTTGTCTTCTAGCGTGAAGATCTCCTCTTTTTGCAAGAGTGATCATTTTTTCAGCTATACTTCTAGTTTCTTTAGCTCTAGTTTCAGTAGTTTCTATTCTTCCGTGCTTTAAAAAGCTTGTTACTAAGCTTCTTAACATAGCTCTTCTTTGGTCTGTAGCAAGACCTAACTTACGATAACCTGCCATGGATCTTCCTCCTTACTCGTCGCTTAATTTTAAGCTTAAACCTAATTCTTTAAGCTTTCTTTCAACTTCTTCTAAGGATTTCTTTCCTAGATTTCTTACCTTCATCATGTCATCCATTGATTTACCAGCAAGCTCTTGAACTGTATTAATACCAGCTCTCTTTAAACAGTTATATGATCTAACTGAAAGATCTAGCTCTTCAACAGTCATTTCTAGTACTTTTTCCTTTTTATCTTCTTCTTTTTCTATCATTATTTCAACATCATTAGTCGCAACGCCTAAGGACATGAATAACTTGAAGTGTTCTATTAAAATTTTAGCAGATAAGCTTATAGCTTCATCTATTTTAATAGTACCATTAGTCCAGATTTCTAAAGTTAACTTATCATAGTCAGTAATTTGACCAACTCTAGTATTCTCTACTGTGAAATTAACTCTTTTAACTGGAGTATATATTGAATCAACAGCTATAGCTGAAAGTGGTAATGATTCACTCTTATTTTTATTTTGAGTAACATATCCTCTTCCTCTGTTTACTGTTAACTCCATATATAGTTTTCCGTTATCATCTAAAGTCGCTATATGTAGGTCTTTATTAATAACTTCAACATCTCCGTCTGTCTTAATGTCAGCTCCTGTTACTACACCTGGACCTTGAGCATCTATATAGATAGTCTTTGGTCCTTCACCTTCCATTGTTAACGCTAATGATTTGATGTTAAGAATTAATTCTGTAACATCTTCTTTAACGCCTTGTACAGTTGAGAATTCATGAAGTACTGTATCGATTTTAACAGATGTAGTTGCTACACCTGGAAGTGATGAAAGTAATATTCTTCTCATAGCATTTCCAAGTGTAATTCCATATCCTCTTTCAAGTGGTTCAACTACATACTTACCATAAGTACCATCTTCATTTGATTCAATGCACTCTATTATTGGCTTTTCGATTTCTAACATTTAAAAACCCTCCTTATATTAAAATGGCAATCTAATTATGAGGGCAACTGATTCTAAAATTGCACTTAAGACTAGATCTTATTTTACAAAGTTAGATTTTATTTGCTGTATAACTCAACGATTAGAGTTTCATTAATTGGTACATCAATGTCTTCTCTAGCTGGTTCAGCAACAACTTTACCTTCATAGTTTTCAACGTTAGCTTCTAACCATTTTGGTAATGTTTTTGGGTTTTCAACAAATGTCTTGAACTTTTCAGTTCCTCTGCTCTTTTCACAAACAGATATAACATCGTTAACTGATACCTTGAATGATGGAATATCAACTTTTTTACCATTTACTAAGAAATGACCGTGTGTTACTAATTGTCTAGCTTCGTTTCTTGAAGCACCGTATCCTAATCTGTAAACAACGTTATCTAATCTCATTTCTAATAATTTAAGTAAGTTTTCACCGCTGATACCTTTCATGTGTTCAGCTTTTTCATAGTATGCTCTAAATTGTCTCTCTAAAACACCGTATATTCTTCTTGCTTTTTGCTTTTCTCTTAATTGAACTCCGTAGTTAGACATCTTTTTCTTAGCTGCTCCATGTTGTCCTGGTGCATAGCTTCTTCTAACGAAAGCACATTTATCAGTAAAGCATCTATCTCCCTTAAGGAATAGCTTTTGACCTTCTCTTCTACATAATCTACATGTAGCTCCAGTATATCTTGCCATTCGTTACACCTCCTGTTGAACTTATATATAAACTAAACTCTTCTTCTTTTTGGTGGTCTACATCCGTTGTGTGGAATTGGAGTAACATCTTTTATTAAAGTTACTTCTAATCCAGCAGCTTGTAAAGATCTTATAGCTGCTTCTCTTCCAGCACCTGGTCCCTTAACGTATACTTCTATACTCTTTAGACCGTGTTCCATAGCCGCTTTAGCTGCAGTTTCTGCTGCCATTTGTGATGCGAATGGAGTACTCTTTCTTGATCCTCTGAAACCTAAAGCTCCAGCACTTGACCATGATAAAGCATTTCCTGCTGCATCAGTTAAAGTAACTATTGAGTTATTGAAAGTTGATTTGATGTGTGCAGCACCATGTTCAACATTCTTTCTTTCTTTTCTTCTTCTAGTCTTTTTAACTTTTTGAGCCATTGAAATCCCTCCTCACTATTTCTTCTTGTTTGCGATTGTCTTCTTAGGACCTTTTCTAGTTCTAGCATTAGTCTTAGTCTTTTGTCCTCTAACTGGAAGACCTTTTCTATGTCTTATTCCTCTGTAACATCCGATTTCAACTAATCTCTTTATGTTTAAAGCAACTTCTCTTCTTAAGTCACCTTCAACTGTAATATTCTTAACGAAGTTTCTGATTGCATTAACTTCTTCTTCAGTAAGATCTTTAACTCTAGTGTCTGGGTTTACTCCAGTTTCAGCTAAAATCTTTTGAGAAGTAGATAATCCTATACCGTATATATATGTTAGACCTATCTCAACTCTTTTTTCTCTTGGTAGGTCAACTCCTGAAATTCTTGCCATTGATTTACACCTCCTGATAAGTTGGAATGCAATTATTTATTAAATAATTTATAATGAATTTTAGGTTAATAGATAACTAATTGCAATTACTATTGCAGCCGCACCTAAAATTATCGACTTAAATATTGCCTATATAATAATATTGAAATTTGTAATAAAAGTCAATATATTAATATTTGTAAAAATATATTTGCCTAATACTTAATTATATTAGCCTTGTTTTTGCTTGTGCTTAGGATTTTCACAGATAACCATTACTTTTCCTTTTCTTCTTATAATCTTGCACTTTTCGCAAATAGGCTTAACTGATGGTCTTACTTTCATCGCTAACCCTCCTTGTGTAATTTATGGTGACTTCACACCTTATTTTGCTCTCCAAGTAATTCTTCCTCTTGTTAGGTCATATGGAGAAAGCTCTATTGTTACTTTATCTCCCGGAAGAATTCTTATGAAGTTCATTCTTAATTTTCCTGATATGTGAGCTAGTATTTTATGACCACTTTCTAACTCAACTTGAAACATTGCATTAGGTAAAGCTTCTAAAACTACACCTTGCATTTCTATTACATCATCTTTTGACATAAGGTAATCAACCCTCCTTAACAATGCCTTTAAGCTTTAAAAATCTCTTAATCTTTAAATCAGTGCCTTTATCTTTAGCTGCTAGAGCAGTTTTAATATGATCTTCAGCATCTTCTAAAACATCAAAATGTTTTATCTTCTTTTTTTTCGGCATCTGAATTGTCTTTGTTTTTCCATTGCTCAATAGGTAATAATTATCATCTATATTATCTACTATGACATACATTTGATTTTTATCCCTACCTGAATTTGAAATAACAAGTTTTCCAATTAAGTCATTGTTTTGCAAACTTTTCACCTCGATGATTACCTTAGCCATAAATTTACAAGACACCATATGGTTTCATGCGAATTTATAACTAAGCAACACTTATTTAACTAGTGTTAGTATCTCTGGTCCATCTGGTAAAATTATGACTGTATTTTCATAATGTGCTGATAGACTTTTATCACTGGTGATAACTGTCCAATCATCACCTAATGTTTTAACTCTATGACTTCCTACGTTAACCATAGGTTCAATAGCTAGAGCCATACCAGTCACTAATTTTGGACCTCGGCCTGGTCTTCCGAAGTTTGGAACCTCTGGATCTTCATGAAGATCTTTTCCAATTCCATGCCCAACGAAATCTCTTACAACAGAGAACCCTGAAGCCTCAATATATTTTTGTATTTCATTTGAAATATCAGTTAGATTATTTCCTACTTTTGCAGCTTCTAAACCTTTGAAAAAACTTTCTTTAGTTACTTCAATAAGCTTTTGTGCTTCTTCTGAAATATTTCCAACAGCGAAGGTTCTTGCAGCATCTCCGTGATAGCCATCAATAATAGCTCCACAATCTACACTAACAATATCTCCTTCTTTTAATACATACCTTCCTGGTATTCCATGAACTACTTGCTCATTAACAGATATGCATAGTGATGCAGGAAATCCATAGAGCCCTTTAAATGAAGGTTTTGCCCCATGCTTAGTTATAAATTCTTCTGCTATCCTATCTAATTCGGCAGTAGTTATGCCTGGCTTTATGTTTTTCTCAACCACTAGAAGCGTTTCCGCTACTATTTTACCAGCTTTCCTCATTAGGTCGATTTCTTTATCATTTTTAATAATGATCATTAATCAACTCTCCCGAATAATTCACAAATATCATTAAATACTTCGTTAATAGCTTTTGTTCCATCTACCGTAGAAAGTAGATTTTTTTCTTTGTAAAAATCAATCAGTGGTTGTGTTTGTCTTTCATATACGTCTAGTCTTTCCCTAACCGTATCTTCTCTATCATCTTTTCTTTGAACTACTTCGCTTCCGCATACATCACATATTCCTTCAACCTTAGTTGGGTTGAATTTCACGTGGTAACTAGCTCCACATGATCCACAAACTCTTCTTCCTGTCATTCTTTCAAGTATAAATTCCATAGGTACATCAATTAATAAAGCTGTATCTATATTTTCATCTCTTGAATCTAAGAATGTTTCAAGGGCTTCTGCTTGTGCAACAGTTCTTGGAAACCCGTCTAAAAGATAACCGTTTTTACAGTCTTCCCAAGTTAATCTATCTTTAACCATGTTAATAGTTACTTCATCAGGAACTAAAAGTCCCTTATCCATATATCCTTTAGCTTCAATTCCTAAAGGGGTTGCTTCAGAAATATTTTTTCTAAAGATATCCCCAGTAGAAATATGTGGTATAGAGTATCTATTACTAATTGATTTTGCCTGTGTTCCTTTTCCAGCCCCTGGAGGACCTAACAATACGATTTTCACCGGCATCATCTCCATTATTAATCTATTTTAAGAATCCATCATAGTGTCTCATCACTAATTGTGAGTCTAATTGTCTAGAAAAATCTAGTGCAACCCCAATTATTATTAATAAAGATGTTCCACCGAACTGAACTCCTGATATATATTTTCCAACTAATATTGGTGTTACTGCTAAAAACGCTGCAAATAACCCTCCAATTATAGATACTTTAGTAAGTAGATTTTCAAAATACTTTTCTGTAGCTTCTCCAGGTCTTATACCAGGAACAAATCCTGCTGACTTATGAAGATTTTCAGCCATTTCATCTGGTTTAAATGTTATTTGAGTATAGAACCATGTAAAGAAAATAGTTAATACTGAATAACAAACCGGATACATCCAAGTACCTGTATTGAAAATACTGTACTTACTGCTAGTAATCCAGCTAGCCCATCCCTTTGAAGGGAAGAAAGCAGCAATTGTTGTTGGGAACATCATTACTGACATTGCAAATATTATAGCAATAACTGCAGATCCTATTATACTTAGTGGTATATGTGTTGATTGGCCTTTCATTACTTTTGAACCAACAGCTTTACCAGCATATTGAATTGGCACTCTTCTTTCTGCTAATGAGAAGAATATTGTAACTGCTAAAAGGGCAATCACTCCAACTAAGAATAATAATATTTCAATTATAGATATCTCTCCTGCTGTCTTTAGGGTATAAACCGAATTAACAGTTGAAGGTATCTGAGATACTATATTTACAAATATTAAGATTGAAACACCATTTCCAAATCCTTTTTGTGTGATTTGGTCACCAAGCCACATACAGAAAGTTGATCCAACTACTAGTGAGAATATTATTACTATTTTTTCAGGTGTTCCTACTCCACTAGTTGCACCTAAATTAGCAATAGTTGAATAAACACCTAAAGCTAATACGCAAGCAATCCCTATAGATACATATCTAGTAATGCTTTGGATCTTCTTTCTTCCTTCTTCACCTTCCTTAGATAATTGTTCTAATGAAGGTATTGCAATTGTTAATAATTGCATTATGATTGAAGCGTTGATGTAAGGCGATACACTTAAAGCTAATATACTAGCTTTCGTGAAAGCTCCACCTGATATTAAGTTATAAAAACTTAATAATCCACCGGATTCAGTTAATGTGCTCAAGGCACTAGTGTCAATCCCAGGAACTGGAATATGTATCCCAATCCTGAAAATTGCAACTAGAAAAATCGTCCATAAGAACCTTTTTCTTAATTCCGGAACCTTCCAGGCATTACGTAGGGTTGATAGCATACTAAATCACCTCAACTTTTCCTCCAGCTGCCTCGATCTTTTCAGCCGCTGATTTTGAGAATTTACATCCTTGAACCGTTAGGCTTTTATCTATAGTCCCATTTCCTAATATTTTAACACCATCTAATACTTTACTTATAACTCTTGTTTCAAGTAATAATTCTGGAGTAACAACTGTTCCATTTTCAAAAATGTTTAATCTATCAACATTTATTGAAACATACTTCTTAGCGAAGATATTTGTGAATCCTCTCTTTGGAAGTCTTCTGTATAATGGCATTTGACCACCTTCGAATCCAGGTCTAACTCCACCACCAGATCTAGCGTTTTGTCCTTTTTCACCTTTACCAGCATTTCTTCCTAATCCTGAACCAGTACCTCTACCAACTCTTTTAGGAGCTTTTTTACTACCTGCTGCAGGTTTTAACTCATGAAGTTTCATTCTAAAAACACCTCCTCGTTATATTATACTTCTTCTACTTTTAATAAGTAGTTTACTTTATCGATCATACCTTTTATTTGAGGAGTAAGCTCATGCTCTACTGTCTTTCCGATCTTTTTTAGACCAAGAGCGTTTGCAGTAGCGATATGGTCTTTCTTTCTGCCTATTAAGCTTTTAACTAAAGTAACCTTTATCTTTGCCATTGCGTGATACCTCCTAACCTAATATCTCTTCAACAGTTTTGCCTCTTAACTTAGCTATATCCTCAGCTGTTCTTAAGCTTGCTAAACCATTAATTGTAGCATTTACCATGTTTCTTGGGTTGTTTGAACCTAAAGACTTAGCTCTAACGTCCTTTAACCCTGCTAATTCTAATACAGCTCTTGCTGGTCCACCAGCGATAACTCCTGTACCTTCTTTAGCTGGCATGATTAAAACTTTACCAGTTCCAAATCTACCATATATTTCGTGAGGAACTGTTGTTCCAACTATAGCAACGCTAACCATGTTTTTCTTAGCGTCTTCGATACCTTTTTTGATTGCTTCTGGGATTTCGATTGATTTACCAGTTCCAACACCAACGTGTCCGTTCTCATCACCAACAACTACTAGTGCGCTGAATCTGAAGTTTCTACCACCCTTAACAACCTTAGTAACTCTGTTTATATAAACAACCTTTTCTTTAAGGTCTAGTGTGCTAGGATCGATTCTCATTGCGTTCCCTCCTCGTTCTATTAGAATTTTAAGCCTGCTTCTCTAGCTGCTTCAGCTAAAGCTTGAACTCTTCCGTGATATACGTATCCACCTCTGTCAAATACAACTTCAGTAATACCTTTATCTAAAGCTCTCTTAGCTACAGCTTCACCGATCATTTTAGCTGCTTCTTTGTTTCCACCAGCATTTACTTTTAACTCTTTATCTACAGTAGAAGCTGATACTAATGTTACAGCATTAACATCGTCTATTATTTGAGCATATATATTTTTTTCACTTCTATATACTGAAAGTCTTGGTCTTTCAGGAGTACCAGAAATCTTTTTACGTACTCTAAGGTGACGTTTTGCTCTTAAAGCCTTTTTGTCTGCCTTTTTAAACATATTGGTTCACTCCTTCCTAATTATTTCTTACCAGTTTTTCCTTCTTTACGTCTGATTACTTCACCTTCAAACTTGATTCCCTTACCTTTGTATGGTTCAGGTTTTCTCCATTTTCTGATATCAGCAGCAGCCGCTCCAACTAATTCCTTATCGATACCTGATACAACTACTTTAGTAGCAGCAGGTGTTTCGAAAGTAATTCCTTCGATTGGTTCTATTTCAACTGGATGTGAAAATCCTAAGTTCATTACAAGTTTCTTTCCTTGTAATTGTGCTCTGTAACCAACACCAACTAATTCTAGAGTTTTTGAGTATCCCTTTTCAACTCCAGTAACCATGTTATTGATAAGAGCTCTAGTTAATCCGTGAAGAGCTCTGTGCTCTTTAACATCACTAGGTCTAGTTACAACTACTTGGTTGTCTTCAACTGCAATATTCATGTCTTTGTCCATAGCTTTAACTAATTGACCCTTTGGTCCTTTTACAGTAACAACGTTAGCTTCGTCAACTGTTACAGTAACACCAGCTGGGATAGCTATTGGTAATCTACCTACTCTTGACATAATCGCACCTCCTGTTTTAATTGTATATCTATAATAATCTATATAAAGTTAATTTCTGAATTAATTACTACCATACGTAGCAGATAACTTCTCCGCCTAAGCCCATTTTTCTAGCTTCTCTGTCTACAACTAAACCTTTAGAAGTTGAAACTACAGCAATTCCTAATCCATTAAGAACTCTTGGAACTTCATCCTTCTTGCAGTAAACTCTTAGACCTGGCTTAGATATTCTCTTAATACCAGTTATAACTCTTTCTTTGTTTGCTCCATATTTAAGAGATATTCTCATCATTGGAACTACACCATCGTTGTATTCCTCGATTTCTTTAATGTATCCCTCTTGTAATAATATATTTGCAATAGCCTTCTTTACGTTTGAAGAAGGAACTTCTACTACTTCATGTCTTACAGAATTTGCATTTCTGATACGTGTTAGCAAATCTGCGATAGGATCTGTCATAACCATTTATTTTGCCTCCTTTCAGTCGTTTAAGTTCTTACCAGCTTGCTTTCTTGCAACCAGGGATTTCACCCTTGTAAGCAAGTTCTCTAAAGCATATACGGCAAATACCAAACTTCTTTAATACTGAATGTGGTCTTCCACATAATCTGCATCTTGTATAAGCTCTTGTTTTATATTTAGGAGTCTTGCTCCACTTTTCAATAATAGCTTTACGTGCCACAGTTTTCCCTCCTTATTATTGAGCGAATGGCATACCAAGGAATCTTAATAATTCTCTTGCTTCTTCGTCAGTTTTAGCTGTTGTTACGAAGATTATATCCATCCCTCTAACCTTATCGATCTTATCGTATTCAATTTCTGGGAATATTAATTGTTCTTTAATTCCTAAAGAATAGTTTCCTCTTCCATCGAATGCTCTATCAGAAACTCCTCTGAAATCTCTTACTCTTGGAAGAGCTATTGACATAAGCTTATCAGCGAATTCAAACATCTTAGCTCCTCTTAAAGTAACTTTGCATCCTAATGCCATGTTTTCTCTGATCTTAAAGTTAGCAACTGATTTCTTTGCTCTTGTTAAGATAGGTTTTTGTCCTGAGATTAAAGTTAAATCATTAACCGCAGATTCTAAAATCTTTTGGTTATCTTTAGCTTCTCCAACTCCCATGTTTATAACTATTTTTTCAAGCTTTGGAACTTCCATGATATTTTTGTATCCGAACTTTTCAACCATAGCTTGAACTACTTCGTTTTTATACTTTTCTTGAAGTCTTGGTGTCATTTATAGTGCCTCCTTTCAGAAATTAGAATGTTTCTCCGCACTTCTTACAAACTCTAACCTTAGTACCATCTTCTAAGATTTTGTTGCTAATTCTTGTAGCGTTTTTGCATTTTGTGCAGTATAACATAACTTTTGAGCTGTATATAGCTCCTTCTTTTTCTATTATTCCACCTTGAGCGTTTGCTCTGTTAGGTTTTTGGTGTTTCTTAACTATATTAACTCCTTGTACTAGAACTTTTCCAGTCTTTGGATATACTTTTAAAACTTCACCAGTTTTACCTTGATCTTTACCTGAAATAACTACAACTGTGTCATTCTTTCTAACATGTAACTTCAAATGAGCCACCTCCTTATTATAGAACTTCAGGTGCTAATGATAATATTTTGTTAAATTCTCTATCTCTTAGCTCCCTAGCAACTGGCCCGAAGATACGAGTTCCTCTTGGTTGCTTATCATCTTTTATTATTACTGCTGCGTTTTCATCAAATTTGATGTATGAACCGTCAGCTCTTCTTAATCCTCTTACAGATCTAACTATAACAGCTTTAACTACGTCACCTTTTTTAACAACTCCGCCTGGTGTTGCCTTTTTAACGCTAGCTACTATTACATCTCCAATGTTACCGAACTTTCTCTTTGATCCGCCTAATACTCTGATACACATGATTTCTTTAGCACCTGAGTTATCAGCTACGTTTAGTAAGGTTTGTTGTTGTATCATTGAATTACCCTCCTTTCAGTTTTAAAGCCTATTTAGCTCTTTCAACTATTTCAACAAGTCTCCATCTCTTATCTTTAGATAATGGTCTAGTTTCCATTATTACAACTCTATCATTCATTTTAGCTTCATTATTTTCATCATGAGCTTTGAATTTAGTAGTAGTATTCATAGTTTTTCCGTATAATGGATGTCTAACCTTAGTTTCAACAGCAACTACGATAGTCTTATCCATTTTATCAGAAACAACTCTACCTAATCTTTTCTTTCTTAGTCCTCTTTCCATTAGGGGCTACCTCCTTCCAGATTTACTGTTCAAATGCCCTGATCTCTTCTTCTCTTATGATGGTTTTGATTTGGGCTATAGATTTTTTAACTTCTCTTATTCTCATAGGATTTTCTAATTGTCCAGTAGCTAATTGGAATCTTAAGTTGAATAATTCAGCTTTAAGGTCATTTAACTTAACTTTTAAATCTTGAGAATTGCTTGTTCTTAACTCTTTTAGGTCTCTAGCCTTCATTATTCTTCACCACCCATTTCCTCAAAATCTCTTCTTGTAACGAATTTACACTTTACAGGAAGCTTGTGTGATGCAAGTCTCATTGCTTCTCTTGCAACTTCTTCATTAACTCCAGATAATTCGAATAATACTCTACCTGGTTTAACTACTGCTACCCAATATTCTGGTGAACCTTTACCTGAACCCATTCTTGTTTCAGCTGGTTTCTCAGTTACTGGCTTATCTGGGAAAATCTTTATCCAAAGTTTTCCACCTCTTCTAATGTATCTGTTTATAGCAATTCTGGCAGATTCTATTTGATTACTAGTGATCCATCCACAAGTTTGTGCTTGAATACCATAATCTCCGTATGCAAGGAAGTTACCTCTAGTAGCTTTCCCTTTCATTCTACCACGTTGTACCTTACGATGCTTAACTCTTTTAGGCATTAACATAGTCTAATTCCTCCTTTCTTATGCTTCAACTTCTTCCTTCTTTTCAACTTTTTTTGTAGGAAGAACTTCTCCATTATAAACCCATACTTTAACACCTATCTTACCGTATGTTGTATTTGCTTCAGCAAATCCATAGTCGATATCAGCTCTTAAAGTTTGTAGTGGGATTGTTCCTTCATGATATTGTTCAGTTCTAGCCATTTCAGCTCCACCTAATCTACCTGAACAAGCTGTTTTAACACCTCTAGCTCCTAATTTCATAGCTCTTTGGATGCTTTGTTTCATAGCTCTTCTGAAAGATACTCTTTTTTCTAATTGTGCAGCTATGTTTTCAGCAACTAATTGTGCATTAGCTTCTGCATTCTTAACTTCAACAATGTTAATTAAGATGTTCTTTCCATCAACTATTTTAGCTAATTTAGCTTTTAAAGCTTCAATTCCAGCTCCGCCTTTACCAATTACTACACCTGGTTTAGCAGTGTGGATGTTTAATTTAATTCTCTTAGCTGATCTTTCGATTTCAATCTTAGCGATACCAGCTGAGAAAAGTTCTTTCTTTACGAATTCTCTTATTTTGTTATCTTCAACTAAGTTGTCAGCAAATGTCTTCTTATCAGCATACCATTTTGCATCCCAACCTTTGATAACTCCTACTCTAAGTCCGTGAGGATTTACTTTTTGACCCACTTGTTTTCCCTCCTTCTTCTAATTATGCTCTTTCTTTAACTACTACCGTAATATGACTTGTTCTCTTGTTGATTCTGAACGCTTTACCGTGATCCATTGGTCTGAATCTCTTTAAAGTTGGACCAGCACCTACAAATGTTTCTGCAACATATAGGTTTTCAACGTTTAAGTCATGATTGTTTTCTGCATTAGCAACTGCTGATTTTAAAACTTTGTTTATTACTACTGCAGCTTCTTTTGGAGTATATTGTAATATCGCAAAAGCTTCGTTAACGTTTTTTCCTCTTATTAAATCAAGAACTACTCCTACTTTCATTGGAGACATTCTCACATATTTAGCTATAGCTCTAGCTTCCATTGATGTTCCTCCTTTCAAAGATTACTTTCTCTTTCTTGATGCTTTTTCGTCGTAATCGTGTCCTCTGTATGTTCTAGTTAAAGCAAACTCACCTAACTTGTGTCCAACCATATCTTCACTTATATAAACTGGAACGTGCTTTCTACCGTCGTGTACAGCTATTGTATGACCGATCATTTGTGGGAAAATTGTTGAACTTCTTGACCAAGTCTTAACAACTTTATTTTCACCATTAGCATTCATTTCTTCTATCTTCTTTAAAAGACTTTCTTTAACGAAAGGTCCCTTCTTTATTGATCTACTCATTATAATTGGCCTCCCTTCATAATTTGTGGCTAGTAAGCTTGAAGAGAATTTATCTTCTCTTCAAATTACTTACTATTTCTTCTCTTTATTATGAATCTATCAGAATATTTCTTATTCTTTCTAGTCTTGTATCCAAGTGCTGGTTTACCCCATGGAGTAACTGGACTTGGTCTACCGATTGGTGATCTACCTTCACCACCACCATGAGGGTGATCGCAAGGGTTCATTACAGAACCTCTAACTGTAGGTCTCCATCCCATATGTCTCTTTCTACCAGCTTTACCAATATTGATGATATCGTTAGTAGTGTTAGAAACTGTACCGATTGTAGCTCTACATTCGATTCTTACATATCTCATTTCACCTGATGGTAATCTTAATGTTGCATAGTTACCTTCTTTAGCCATTAATTGAGCTGAAGTACCTGCAGATCTTACCATTTGACCACCTTTACCAGCTTGTAATTCAATGTTGTGAACTACTGTACCAACTGGCATGTTCTTTAATGGTAATGCATTACCTGGTTTGATATCTGCTTCTGGTCCAGAAACAACTACATCTCCAACTTTTAATCCTACTGGAGCAAGTATGTATCTCTTTTCCCCATCTGCATAAACAACTAACGCAATGTAAGCTGTTCTGTTTGGATCATATTCTATAGTAGCAACTTTTGCTGGAATACCATCCTTATTTCTCTTGAAATCTATTATTCTGTATTTTCTCTTAGCTCCACCACCGTGGTGTCTAACAGTTATTTTACCTTGTGCATTTCTACCACCAGTTTTCTTTAAAGAAACAAGAAGTGACTTTTCTGGTGAATTTGTTGTTATTTCATCAAATGTAGCCATTGTCATTTGTCTTCTTGATGGTGTAGTAGGTCTAAACTTTTTAACTGCCATGCTAATTCCCTCCTTCTTTAAGCTTATCTGGTTTAATACCAATACTGCGCTTTATTATTATTGCATTCCTTCAAAGAATTCAATAGCTTTGCTGTCTTTAGCTAATGTTACGATAGCTTTCTTTTGGTCAGCTCTCTTTCCAACATGTACGCCCATTCTCTTAGTTTTTCCCATAGTTCTAACTGTTTGAACTTTTTCAACTTTAACACCGAAAACTTCTTCTACAGCTCTTTTTATTTGAACTTTGTTAGCGCTCATATGAACTATGAAAGTGTACTTATTTTCAGCCATTGCTGCCATACTCTTTTCAGTTATAACAGGCTTTCTGATTATATCGTGGCTTGTCATTCTCATTATGCGTACACCTCCTCGATTTTTGATACAGCATCCTTAGTCATTATAACTTTTGGATATTTTAATAAATCATAAACGTTGATGTTGTTTACAGGCATAACTGTAACACCTTCAATGTTTCTAGCTGATTTATATACTGCTTCGTTTGATTCAGCAGTAACGATTAATGTTTTCTTAGCTTCGAATGCGTTTAACATTCCAACTACAGTCTTAGTTTTTGGAGCATCCATTACTAAGCTTTCTAATACTATCATTTCATCATTTTGAACTTTGCTTGTTAATGCTGATAACATAGCAACTCTTCTCATTGATTTAGGGATAGACATTCTGTAGCTTCTTGGCTTTGGTGCGAATACAACTCCACCTTTGATCCATTGAGGTGCTCTTATAGAACCTTGTCTAGCTCTACCAGTTCCTTTTTGTCTCCAAGGCTTGATTCCGCCTCCTCTAACCTCAGCTCTTGTTTTAGCTGATTGAGTTCCTTGTCTCTTGTTAGCTAATAATGCAACAACTACTTGGTGCATTGCGTCTGCATTTACTTCTGCAGCAAATATATTATCATTTAATTGGATTTCTCCAACTTGCTTTGCTTCTATGTTAAATAATCCTAACTTAGGCATTCTGTTTCCTCCTTTCTAAAGAAATTAAGCTTTAACTGCGTTTCTTATAACAACAGTGCTCTTGTTAGCTCCTGGGATACCACCCTTAACTAATATTAAGTTCTTTTCAGCTATTACTTTAACAACTTCTAAGTTTAATACAGTAGTGTTTTTAGCTCCCATATGCCCTGGCATTTTTTTGTTTTTGAAAGTTTTTGATGGATCAGAAGAAGCTCCCATTGAACCTACTGCTCTGTGGAACTTAGAACCGTGTGACATTGGTCCTCTGTTAGCATTCCATCTCTTGATAACCCCTTGGAATCCCTTTCCTTTAGAAACTCCTGATACGTCTACTTTATCTCCTGCAACGAAAACATCAGCAGTTATTTCTTGACCTACTTCATATTCGTTAGCATTTTCTAATCTGAATTCCTTTAAAGTTCTTCTTAAAGAAACACCAGCTTTAGCAAAGTGACCTTTTCTTGGGCTGTTAACTAATTTTTCTCTAACATCGCCAAATCCTACTTGTATTGCTTCATAACCATCTTTTTCGATAGTTTTCTTTTGAACAACAACACATGGACCAGCTTCTACTACAGTTACAGGAATAACTCTTCCATTTTCATCGAAAATTTGAGTCATACCAATTTTTTTACCTATTATAGCTTTTTTCATGTATTTACACCTCCCAAACGAATTAGCGGATTGCTTAGCAATCATAACCGTTCAAACTGTTTATTTAATTATTTAAATTAAAGCTTTATTTCGATATCAACACCTGCTGGTAAGTTTAATCTCATTAAAGCATCAACTGTCTTAGGTGATGGATTAACTATATCGATTAATCTCTTGTGTGTTCTTATTTCGAATTGTTCTCTAGAGTCTTTGTACTTATGTACAGCTCTTAATATTGTAACAACATCTTTCTCAGTTGGTAGAGGTATTGGACCTGCAACCTTTGCACCTGTAGATTTAGCTGTTTCAACAATTTTTTCAGCTGATTGATCTAATATAGTGTGATCAAAAGCTTTTAATCTGATTCTTATTTTTTGTTTTGACATTCTGGTTTCCCTCCTTTTCATGTACGCTTTACTTCTAACGCACAACAGTAGCTGTTCTGTAAACTGTTCCAGGTGTATCACACCTAAACATATAGCACACTACTGCCGTCGGATTCTAGATCCTGACTAGCTCCTCAAGAATACCCCGGAAGTCCGGCAACCTCTTGATTCATCGCATTATGCTACACAACTTCTTTATTATACTATGTTTATATATGTTAATCAAGACTTTTTTTTCGCCTTTTTGATTAATTTTTTCAATGCTTTTTAAAAACTTTAATTATTTTTTCGTCAGTTGTTACTTATAATTCTATATGGATTTATTGCTTTTTTCAACATATTTTTTATTTTAAATTTAACCTTATATTACTCTTATTTTTAACTTTCCCAATTATTAATATATTAAACATTTACTTTTTTCTATTTACTTCATTTAATTGATTATTTTCTTATAATATATAAAAAAAAGAAAGCAAAGGCGTCCCTTTACTCTCTTTTTTTATTGCGATCACATTTATTTAGCGCTATAAAATTTATTTAAAAGTTAAATTTGTTATTTTAGTAATTAAGATAGTTAAGCTATTCTAAAGTAGGAATTATCCTAAAACTTTAGTAACAACTCCTGAACCTACAGTTCTTCCACCTTCTCTGATGGCAAATCTTAATCCTTCATCCATAGCAACT